>JBATHJ010000193.1:0-2448 GCA_049666625.1 Gammaproteobacteria bacterium
GTGTAAGAGAAATCCGCATCAATCCAATCGTACCGACCGAGTCCGTACTGGTTGCAACCGCACGCGGCATGCGTCCAAGAACTGACGAAAAACGCATTGAAGAAGCCCCCGTGTCGCATGTCGAGCGCTGCCCGTTTTGTAAGGGCAATGAAGACAAGACGCCGCCGACAATTACCGCGCGCCCGTCAGAAGATAACTGGCAAATCCGTATTGTTGAAAATCTCTACCCGGTACTGGGTGATGACCGCCGCGATGCCAGTGTTAACTTTGGCCTGCAACAGGCGATCGAAGGCTATGGCCGCCATGAAGTTATTATTGATCACACCAACCATGGCATACGCGTACACGAAATGGAGGTTTCACATTTACAACTGCTGTTCCAGACCTATCGCCAGCGCATGCAGGAGCTATACAACAACGACAAACGTATCCGCTATGTTCTGATTTTCAAAAATTTCGGCGAAGCCGCCGGCGCCAGCATCAAGCATACGCACAGCCAGATAATTGCCATGCCGGTGATCCCGGAAAATGTGTACAACGAAATCCAGCACAGCCGTGCGTACTACCAGAAACATCACCAGTGCATTTTCTGCACCCTGATCGACGAAGCACTCACCTTTGAAGCCACGATTTACGACCGCGAATCAGGCGAGATCCGGCGCAAGATCGATGTCGGCCAGTATGTCATCGAACGCGGTAAAAAATTCATTGCGATTAAACCCTTCGCCAGTCGTTACGAATGGGAAGTGCATATCCTGCCGCTGCATCACGAAAGTGATTTTCTGAATACCAGCGATGAGGATCTCGAAGACCTCGGCCGGGTGATGAAAAACACCATGGCCCGCCTCGACCACGTGATCGGCGGTGCACAGTACAATTTCTTCCTGCATTCACAGCCGCACGGTGGTGCCGCTGAGGATTGCGCGCCGAGTTACCACTGGCACCTGGAAATCTGCCCACGTACCAGCATCCCCACCGGGTTTGAACTGGGCTCAGGCCTGTTTGTCAGCACCATCAGCCCGGAAGATGCCGCCAGGCAGTTACGCGAAGTGAAACTCTAACGCAAAAAAAAGCCGCGACATGTGACGCGGCTTTTTTATTTGGTCAGGCGCTGCTGTTTAAAATGCGGCGCCTGGTTTTCTTCCCAGCATTTTCAGCATTGTCGCCAGCGGACAAAAACCGGTGAATGCAGACTGCAGCAGGTTGAAGCCGACAAACGCGGTGAAGAGCAACCAGTATTCGTGTACAAAGACCGGGCTCGCGCTCCAGCCCAGGGACAGGCTGAGTAATATAAAGAAACCCGCTACCGCCAGTACGATACGATCTATGCTCATGCTTGAATCCTCGGTTAATCGTTAGTAATAGACCGGGGAGTATATTAGAATTTGTTAATATTGTCAATCTTCAGCCCGCGGGTCGCTGCATGCGGGCGACAAATTCTGCCAGCGCTGGATCACTCGCCGGCACCTTGCCCAGTAACAGATCCAGCAGGACCTGGTCGGGATAGTCGAGCAGGATTTCAAATAATTCGAGCTGGCGCTGATCGAGATGCTCAAATTTTGTATCGAGAAAATCATTCAGCAACAGGTCAAGTTCCAGCATGCCGCGACGACAACGCCAGCGCAGTCGCGGCAGCAACGCCGGCGATGCCACTGCGGTCACAGCGAACGCCTGACCATCATTTTCTTGATCTCACCGATGGCCTTGGTTGGATTCAGCCCCTTCGGGCACACCTGTACGCAATTCATGATGGTGTGACAGCGGAACAGCTTGAACGGGCCTTCCAGGTCTGCAAGGCGTTCTTCCGTGGCCTGGTCACGGCTGTCCTGCAGGAAACGCGCCGACTGTAATAATGCCGCGGGACCGAGAAATTTATCCGGGTTCCACCAGAACGAAGGACACTGGGTCGAACAACAGGCACACAGAATACATTCGTAGAGGCCATCGAGTTTTTCACGCTGCGCGGGCGTCTGCGGCAGCTCAACTTCGGGCATCGGATCCTTAACAATAAGATAGGGTTTTACATCGCGGTAATTCTGGTAAAACTGTTCCATGTCGACAATCAGGTCGCGCACCACCGGCAGGCTCGGCAATGGTCGGACCTCGATCGGTTGTTTTAACGCAGATACCGGGGTGATACAGGCCAGCCCGTTGGTGCCGTTGATATTCATCCCGTCCGAGCCGCACACGCCCTCACCGCAGGAGCGCCGAAAACTCAGGGTCTCATCCTGTTCATCCTTGATACGCAACAGGGCCGCGAGCAACATCGTGCCCGGATCAATGTCCTCAAGCACATAGTCCTGCATGTAAGGCGTACTGTCAGTTTCCGGATTGAAGCGATAGATGCTGAATTTCATAGCGTGTACCGGTTGATGTGAAAAAAACTAAATCTTTGCCACAGAGGCCACAGGGGCAAAAACCAGGATTAATTATCCACGGATGAACGCT
>JBATHJ010000194.1:0-3535 GCA_049666625.1 Gammaproteobacteria bacterium
GTGTGGAAACGCGCGATGTCCTTGCCGATAAAATGATACAGCTCGGTGTTGCCGTTGGTGCGCCAGTAATCGTCAAAGTTAATGCCGGTTTTGTCGCACAGGTTTTTAAAGCTGGCCATGTAGCCAATCGGTGCATCCATCCAGACATAAAAATATTTACCGGGCGCATCGGGAATTTCAAAACCCCAGTAGGGCGCATTGCGCGAAATGTCCCAGTCCTGAAAGCCTTCCTGCAACCATTCATCGAGCTTGTTGGCGATTTCGGTCTGCACGTGGCCGGCTTTCATCCACTGCTTGAGCATGTCGCTGAAATCGCTGAGCTTGAAAAAATACTGTTCTGAATCTTTTTCGATCGGGGTCGCACCACTCACCGCCGACACCGGGTTTTTTAGCTCAGTGGCCGCGTACGTAGAGCCGCAGACTTCGCAATTGTCACCGTACTGATCAGCAGCACCGCATTTCGGGCAGGTGCCTTTAATGAACCGGTCGGGCAGAAACATCTGTGCTTCGGGATCGTAGGCCTGCTTGATGGTGCGCGTGGCGATATGGCCGTCTTCGCGCAGCTTGATATAGATGTCACTGGCGAGCTGGCGATTTTCTTCAGAGTGTGTGCTGTAGTAATTGTCGAACACGATGTTGAAATCGGCGAAATCGGCCTCATGTTGTTTCTGCATATCTGCGATCAGGCTTTCAGGTGTAATACCGTCCTGGCGCGCGCGCAGCATGATCGGGGTGCCGTGGGCGTCGTCAGCGCAGACGTAATAGCAGGTGTTACCACGCAGCCGCTGGAACCGCGCCCAGATATCGGTCTGGATATATTCCACCAGGTGGCCGAGGTGTATCGGGCCATTGGCATAGGGCAATGCGCTGGTGACCAGGATATTGCGCGCCGGCGGAATAGAGGTTCGAGTCGTCATGTTGTTAAGGCGTGTAAAAGGGCGCCTAACATAGCAATTTTCGCCGCAACTTGCATGGTTTTTCAGCACCCGGTTCCACATCCGCGTCGGCTAAGTTGCGGTTAGTGCTGTGAATTCTGATTAATCAGAATTTCATTGAGGTTAATCATCGCTGCGGTAGTGTAGAATGCGCCATCTTTTTTAAATGGCCGTTTTCGCGGCACAATCAATTTTGAGGGTTCCGCCATGAGCGTAACAAAAGAACACGTCGAATCCGCCATCAAACAATACATTGATCCCTATCTCGAAAAAGACCTGGTCACTGCCGGCGCAGTTAAAAAGATCGAAATCGAGGGTGATGCTGTCAAGGTTAAAATCGTGCTGGGTTTCCCGGCCTATGGCTACGTCGACAAATTGTCTGATGAGCTGAAAAAACGTATCGAAGGTGTTACCGGTGTCGGCAGTGTTTCAGTTGAGGCCAGCTGGGAGATAGCCAGCCATACCGTGCAGGGCGGTATGAACCCGCTCGAAGGTATCAAGAACGTCATCGCTGTCGCGTCCGGCAAGGGCGGCGTGGGCAAATCCACCACCGCGGTCAACCTTGCGCTGGCGCTGCAGAAAGAAGGCGCGCGCGTGGGTGTGCTGGATGCGGATATTTACGGCCCCAGCATTCCGCGGATGCTCGGTATTCATGGTAAACCCGAATCCAGCGATGGCAAGTCTCTCGAACCCATGGGCGGCCACGGCCTGCAGGCGATGTCGATCGGCTTCATGATCGATGAAGAAACTCCGATGATCTGGCGCGGCCCGATGGTCACCCAGGCGCTGGAACAGTTACTGCGCGACACCCGCTGGAAATCACTCGACTACCTGGTCATCGACCTGCCGCCGGGCACCGGTGACGTACAGCTGACACTGGCGCAGAAAGTGCCGGTGAGCGGTGCCGTGATCGTGACCACGCCGCAGGACATCGCGCTGCTGGACGCACGCAAGGGTCTGAAGATGTTCGAGAAGGTCGAAGTGCCGGTACTGGGTATCGTGGAAAACATGAGTATTCACATCTGTACACAATGCGGCCATGCCGAGCATATCTTCGGTGAAGGCGGCGGTAGCCGCATGAGCGAACAGTACAATGTCGATTTTCTCGGCGCACTGCCGCTGGATATCAATATTCGTATCAACGCGGATGACGGCCATCCGAGCGTAGCCGATGATCCGGAAAGTCCGGCCAGCCTGATCTACCGTGATATCGCGCGCCGCACCGCGGCCAAGCTGTCACTCAAGGCAAAAGACTACTCGGCCAAGTTCCCGAATATCGTGATCCAGAATAACTGATCTGTTTTTTGCCACAGGGGCCACAGAGCCAGGTGGTGTAAAAAGCAGCCTGCGGGCTGCTTTTTTTGTTGCGGGAATAGAAGACTTTTTGCCACAGAGGGCACAGAGAACTCAGAGTTAAAAATATAACTATCCGCCGATGAACGCAGATGAATGCAGATGGCTTTATAGTCGTGATATTTGAAGATGGCGCAAACCCTCGCAGAAATAGTGCCTGAAGGGTTGGTAACAAAAAGTATTTATCTGTGTTCATCTGCGTTCATCAGTGGATAATTATTTTCTGGTTTTTCTTGTATGCGTTATCTGTGCCCTCTGTGGCAAAGTTTTTAGCTGAGAAAACCCCACACCACAGTGCCATGCCAGCAAGAAGCTGATACAATCTCGCGCCATCTATGAGCATAAAATCTGACAAGTGGATTCGGCGTGAAGCCGAAAAAGGCATGATCGAACCGTTCGAGGCTGGCCAGGTACGCGCCGGCGCTGGCGGCGAAAAACTGATTTCCTATGGCACGTCGAGTTACGGCTATGACGTGCGCTGTTCTGATCACTTTAAAATATTTACCAATATCAACTCTGCTGTAGTCGATCCGAAAGACTTTTCCGAACACAGCTTTGTCGATTTTCATGGGCCGGTGTGTATTATTCCGCCGAATTCGTTCGCACTCGCGGCTACCGTCGAATATTTTCGTATCCCGCGCACTGTACTGACAGTCTGTCTGGGTAAATCCACCTATGCGCGCTGTGGCATCATTGTCAATGTAACGCCACTGGAACCCGAATGGGAAGGCCATGTCACGCTGGAGTTCTCCAACACCACGACACTGCCGGCAAAAATATATGCCAACGAAGGCGTGGCACAAATGCTGTTTTTCGAATCAGACGAAGTCTGCGAAACCTCATACGCAGACCGCAGCGGCAAATACCAGGGCCAGCGTGGCGTGACCCTGCCCAAGGCATGAAAAGATTAATTATCCACGGATGAACGCAGATAAACGCGGATAAAAAAGGTTTATTGTTGGGGTAGCTGTTTGGGCGACTGCAGGGTGCAAATTACAGAGTCGAAGCACTCTAACTATTAAATTATCCGTGTTCATCTGTGTTCATCCGTGGACGATTTAGTTTTTATGATTAATCCTGTACAACAAAACACATGCGACGTTTTATCCCGACATTTCTGATTATTATCCTGGTGCTGGCGGTGTATCCGTTCATTGGCATGGATCAATCTGACAAGCCAAAACTGAGTGGGCTGCCATGGCAAATTGAAATTCTGCCGGAGGGCAATACACGGGTTTTCGGACTCA
>JBATHJ010000195.1:0-1979 GCA_049666625.1 Gammaproteobacteria bacterium
CAGCATTCTGCACCGCGGTTTTGACCTGTTTCGAATTCAGCGGATCACCCTGCCCGGTGAGTTTTACATTGATCATGCACTGCGGCAGTTTCTGCATGCCCTGCAGCACCTCGCCGAGTGTGTGCCCGGTTTCGGCCAGGTGTTCCAGCACCTGCAATGCCGAGACAATGCCGTCACCCGTGGTCGTGCGGTCAAGGCTGATGATATGCCCGGAGGATTCGCCACCCAGCACCCACTGGCGCTGATTCAGGGCCTCCAGCACGTAGCGGTCACCGACCGCGGTTCGCATGAATTCCAGCCCCATCGCCTTGATGGCGAGTTCCAGCCCCATGTTACTCATCAAGGTACCCACTACCCCGCCGAGCTGGACGCCACTGCGTACCCGCGAACAGGTAATGATATAGAGCAGTTCGTCACCATCGACAATATTGCCGCTGGCGTCGACCATGACCACGCGATCGCCATCACCGTCGAAAGCGATGCCGAGATCGGCTTTTTCAGCCAGTACTTTTTCGCGCAGCGCGCGTGGCGAGGTCGAGCCGATATCAGCATTGATATTGAGACCATCGGGCTCGTCGCCGATGGTAATCACCTCGGCACCCAGCTCGGTGAACACATTCGGGGCGATGTGATAAGTCGCGCCGTTGGCGCAATCGAGCACTATTTTCATGCCACTAAAGCGCGTGCCGATAGGAATACTCGCCTTGCAGGCTTCAATATAGCGGCCATAGGCATCGGCCACGCGCTGGGCCTTGCCGAGCTGGGCCGAATCGGCCGTTGTCATTGGCGATTCGAACATTTCTTCGATACGTTGTTCGATTTCATCCGCCAGCTTGGTGCCCTGTGCCGAGAAAAACTTGAGCCCGTTATCGTAATACGGGTTATGTGATGCACTGATCACAATGCCCGCCGATGCGCGCAAGGTTCGCGTGAGGTAGGCAATCCCCGGCGTCGGCATCGGCCCGAGCAGGCGCACATTGACCCCGGCTGCTGACAGCCCTGCTTCCAGCGCAGATTCGAACATGTAACCGGAGATACGCGTGTCCTTGCCAATCACCACCAGGCGTTCACCCTGGCTGGCGAGCACCCTGCCGACAGCCCAGCCAAGTTTGAGCACCTGGTCGGCAGTCATCATGCCTTCGCCAACGCGCCCACGAATCCCATCAGTACCAAAATATTTTCGCGCCATTATCGATTCACTTCTGTTCTGTGGTTAATGTTTATAGTATTCACTTTTCCCCGGATGCGGTAGAACTGCATCCGGGCTACATTCTATTCACTATTCACTATTCACTATTCACTATTCACTATTCACTATTCACTATTCATTATTCATTATTCATTATTCATTATTCATTGCTTTCCGAACCGCGTCGCACAAACGCAATGCATCGGCCGTTTCGCTAACATCGTGTACCCGGAAAAAACGCACACCCTTGACGCAGGCAATCACGGCCGCGGCCACGCTGCCAATCACCCGTTCATTGACTGGCCGGTCGAGTATCGCACCCAGCATGCTCTTGCGTGAAATCCCCACCAGTACCGGAAAGTCTAGTCCACAAAACGCATCGATGTGGGCCAGCATTTGCAGATTATGCTCCAGACTTTTACCAAAGCCGAAACCCGGGTCGATGATGATACGGTGTTTTGAAATTCCCCTGTCGATACAGAACTGTGCACGCTCGCGCAAAAATTTCCTGACCTCGGCCACAACATTCTGATAATGCGGATTTTGCTGCATGCTGCGCGGCTCGCCCTGCATATGCATCAGGCATACCGGCACATCAAGTTCGGCACAGGCTTCAACCGCACCGGGTGCACGCAGCGCATTCACATCATTGATCAGGCTGGCGCCAGCAGCGACAGCGGCGCGCATGACTTCGGGTTTGCTGGTATCGATCGACACGGGCACATCACTGTGCTGGCGAATCGCCTCGATCACCGGTACTACGCGACTGATTTCTTCATCTGCGCTCACT
>JBATHJ010000196.1:0-1585 GCA_049666625.1 Gammaproteobacteria bacterium
ACCGGCTGCGGCAAGACCCTGCTGGCGCAGACCCTGGCGCGCATCCTCGACGTGCCCTTCACCATGGCCGACGCCACCACCCTGACCGAGGCCGGTTACGTCGGCGAGGATGTCGAGAACATCATCCTCAAGCTGCTGCAATCGAGCGAATACAATGTCGACCGCGCCCAGCGCGGCATCGTCTATATCGACGAGATCGACAAGATTTCGCGCAAGTCTGACAACCCGTCTATAACCCGCGATGTTTCGGGCGAAGGTGTGCAGCAGGCGCTGCTGAAACTGATTGAAGGTACCGTTGCCTCGGTGCCACCGCAGGGCGGGCGCAAGCATCCGCAGCAGGAGTTTCTGCAGGTCGATACATCGAGCATCCTGTTTATTTGCGGCGGCGCTTTTGCCGGGCTGGAAAAAGTTATCCAGAATCGCTCAGAAAAAACCGGAATAGGTTTCGGCGCAGAAGTGCGCAGCAAGGATGTCACCAAACCCGCGGCTGATATCCTGCTTGATCTTGAAGCCGACGACCTGATTCAGTATGGCCTGATCCCCGAGTTTGTCGGCCGTCTGCCAGTGGTCGCCACCCTGACCGAGCTGGATGAAGAAGCGCTGGTGACCATACTCACCCAGCCTAAAAACGCACTCGCCAAGCAGTATTCCAAGATGATTGAAATGGAAAACTGTGAACTTGAGATACGTGATGATGGTCTACACGCCATTGCCAAAAAAGCCATGGCGCGGAAAACCGGTGCGCGTGGTCTGCGTACTATTCTGGAAAATGTGCTGCTCGATACCATGTACGAGCTGCCATCACAGGAAGGAGTCTCCAAGGTGGTCATAGATGAGGCAGTCATTAACGGTGATGCACCGCCATACCTGGTGTACGAAGGTGGTGACAAAAACGCGCAGTATGACGAAGATGAAAAATCGCTGAATAGAAAAAATAGCCAGGGATAGCAGGGCTCAATTAAAAGGAATAAACAAGTTTTCATGGATTGAAAATCGCGGCAGCCGCCTACATATAACACGCAACACTTATGCAACCTTGAGGCACTTATGGCCAGTTTGAGCGACCAGAGCACGCAATCAGCAAATTCCTCTGAAGTACCTGTATTACCCTTGCGCGATGTAGTGGTATATCCCCACATGGTGATCCCGCTGTTTGTCGGCCGCGAAAAATCCATCCACGCGCTCGATGCTGCGATGCAGGACAACAAACAAATTCTGCTTGTCGCACAAAAAAGTGCTGATATTGACGAGCCGGGCATCAAGGACGTCCACGAGATCGGCACCCTGGCCACAATCCTGCAACTGCTTAAATTGCCCGACGGCACTATTAAAGTGCTGGTTGAAGGTGCGCAGCGTGCGCGCGTTGTAGACATACATGAAAACGAGTTTTTTGTTGCCAGCTATGAATTGCTGGATGACGTGGTGCCTGAAGATGACCGCGAATTAGAAATACTTTCGCGTTCGATACTGGGTGTATTTGACCAGTATGTGAAACTCAATAAAAAAATTCCAGCAGAAATACTAACGTCTCTCGCTGGCATTGATGAGCCCTCACGGCTGTCCGACACCATCGCCGCGCATATGT
>JBATHJ010000197.1:0-7120 GCA_049666625.1 Gammaproteobacteria bacterium
ACCGTAGATAAACAGGCCGTGCAGCACGCCGGACAGGCCCACGTAGGTGTGCAACTCGGGATTGCGCCAGTACAGGCCAAGACCGACGAATAATGCGGATATGAAAATCACCCACAGCCACTGCCAGACGCTGCTGTAAGGGCTGAAAAAAAACGCCACCACTGCCAGCCCGGCCATATTCAACGCCCAGTGGGTCCAGTTGAGGTGAACGAAGTGCCCGCTGAACAACAGCCAGACATCACCCTGTGCAATCAGTGCGCGGTCAAACCGCCAGTCGGCGACCAGCCCGCCGGCCTGCAAGGCCCAGCTCAGTAACAGAATCAATAGCCACAGGCTGTGGTTCCACTGCAGGCGGATACGGTTGGCGATAGGAAGTCGGGGGAGCATTTGTTATTATTCCGCGCAAGTCGAACAGTGCCAGGTTGAACCCTGTATTATCAAGCACTCTAACCTGATACGTAGCCGCGCGCAAAAATCCGCGCATGAAAATATAAGCATTCTGGAGTTATTATTTTGAAATCATTCAACACACAGCAGGCCGGTTTTACCCTGATCGAAATCATGGTCGTGGTGGTTATTCTCGGCATCCTGGCCAGCGTGGTTGTGCCGCGCATCATGGATAATCCTGACAAGGCGCGCGTCGCCAAGGCAAAAAATGACATCCGCGCACTGGAAAGCGCGCTCGATATTTATCGCCTCGACAACTTTGCCTACCCGACCACCGACCAGGGGCTCGAAGCCCTGATCGAGAAACCGTCCGAGGGTGCGCCCAACTGGAAAGAAGGTGGTTATGTCAAAAAACTTAACAAGGATCCGTGGGGCAATGATTACCAGTTTCTCAGTCCCGGCATCAACGGTGAAATTGATATTTCATCACTCGGTGCCGATGGCGCCCCCGGCGGCGAAGGCATTTATTCAGATATCGGTTCCTGGGATATTGAATAAATCATCGCCCGCTGTGCCGTGATTTTTAATCCGCCGCCGAAGCTGGTCACGCAACGCAGAACCATTAATGGCTTCTCCCTGCTGGAACTGCTGGTAGTCATCGTCATCGTCGGCATCCTGTTTTCGTTCACCACGCTCGCGATCCGCGGCACCGACCCGGATGAACTCATCGAGGAAGAGGCGCGCCGCTTTGACCAGCTGACCCGGCTGGCGCTGGAAGAAGCCATACTCAAAGGACTCGAATATGGCATTGCCTTTACCCCGAACAGTTACACCTTCCTGGTACAGCTAAATGATTTGCAGTGGCACGACATGGGAAACGACAAGCTGCTGCGCCCGCGCGAACTGTCCCACGACATCGAAATCGAACTCAGCATCGAGGACACCGACGTGGTATTCAAAAACGCCAGCACTGAAAACGGCGAGCCTGATGACACCACTGCTGACACAAATGAAAATGACGAAGACCCGGACGAATCCTCCAAAAGCGAACTCAAGCCCCAGGTCTACCTGCTGTCAAGTGGCGAAATCACCCCTGAGTTCAGCGCGCGCTTCATTATCCCCGGCGTGAGCCAGGCGCACCAGGTGAACGGCTTTATCGATGGCAAACACGAGGTAGTGCGCAGTGAATAATCGCCCTGCGCGTCATCACACAGGACAGAGCACGGGCTTTACATTGCTTGAAGTGCTGGTCGCGCTTGCCATTATCGCGATTTCACTCGGTGCAGTACTCAGCACTTCGGGCAGCCAGGCCAGCAGCGCGAGTTATCTGAAAGAAAAATCTATCGCGCACTGGGTGGCGATGAATCAGATCACCCAGGTGCAGATCGAGAAAAACATCACCGAAACCGGCACCAGAGAAGGCAGTACAGAAATGGCCGGGGTGGAATGGTACTGGACGCAAACCACGACAAAAACCATATACGAGAATGTATTCGAAATCGAACTCCGTGTTTTTAGAAATAAAAAACGCGAGAACTCACTGACAAGACTTGCCGGCTATGTCAGCAATCTCTAGCCACCACCGCAAACACAACGGCTTCACACTACTGGAACTGCTGGTCGCAATGAGCGTGTTCGCCATCATGTCGGTGATGGCCTACGGTGGGCTTAGCCAGGTCATCACCAACAACACATCCGCCGAAGCAGAACTCGAACGCATGCAGTCAGTGCAACATATGATGTATACCCTGACGCGTGATTTCAGCCAGATCATCCAGCGTGATATACGCGATGAGTTTGGTACCACGCAGCCGTATCTCGTTGCCGGTAATGATCCGGATACCGTGGTTGAATTTACCCGCAGCGGTCGGCGCAACCCGGCGCAACTGCTGCGCAGCAATTTGCAGCGCGTGGCTTACCAGCTCGAAGACAATACACTCTACCGCCTGTTCTGGTCGCAACTCGACCGGGTGCAGGGCATGGAGCCCGCACGCAATGAACTGCTCGACAATATTGAAGCTTTCGACATACGTTATCTCGACAGCCAGGCTGAATGGCACACCGGCTGGCCGGCGCTGAATACCAGTGTCAGCGCCGGGGTTGCGATTCCTTTGCCAGTCGCGGTTGAAATCAGCATGACGCTGAGCGACTGGGGCAAACTCAAACGCATGTACAAGGTGAGCCGATAATGTTGCGCGGCTGCTCAATAACAATGCATCAACGCGGCGTGGCGATTATTACCGCATTGCTGATTGTTGCCATTGTCGCCACCATCGGTGTCAAACTTGCCACCCATTTACAGCTCGATGTGCGTCGTACTGGCAACATTATTTCCAATGAGCAGGCGCTGGTGTTTGTTTCCGGGGCGGAAGAGCTCGCCAAATTTGGCCTTAAACTCGACCGTGAAAACAACACCACCGACCACTACCAGGAAGACTGGGCACTGGAACAAACGTTTCCCTTTGAAGGCGGTACGCTCAAGGGAAAACTCACCGACCTGCAGGGTTGCTTCAATATCAATAGCCTGTTTGTGAACAATGCGGTAAACATCACAGCACGTACGCGCTTTCAGAAAATGCTCAGTGACCAGCGTATTAATGCCGATGTCGTCGATGCTGTGATCGACTGGCTTGACAGTGATGTGAATACCACCTTGCCCAACGGTGCCGAAGACGGCTATTACATGAACCTTGAGAAACCCTACCGCACCGCCAACCAGCCCATGCAAAGCGTGAGTGAATTGCGCCTGGTTAAAGGCTTCGAAGATCCCGGTGTATTCAACAAGATTGCACCTGGCCTGTGCGCCTTCGGTGTAGCCACCGCGATCGGCATCAACGTCAACACTGCGCCGGCAGAAGTGCTATCATCATTAGCGCCTGACATGACATTGCAACAGGCAGAACAAATTATACCGAGTGAAGAACAACCGCCTTACACCGATGTCGCCGACATGATCAGCCGTAACAATCTCAGCAAAGTGATAACCAATCTGGAGCAACTCAGCGTGGCTTCGGATTATTTTTTGTTGACTACTGAAGTGATTATCGGCCAGTCACGTGTGCAGGCCTACAGCATTCTGGCTCGTGCCGGCGGCGGAGAGACCCGGGTACTCATGCATTCGATCGGGGCCTACTGATGGCCGATACCCTGCTGCTGCATTTCAATCCTGCGCACAACGCGGCCAGCTGGGCGCTGGTGAATGAAAGCGGCGAACTCACCAGCATGCTTACCCAGGGCGAATTGTCACAGGCTACCGCGCTTGCCAGCAGTCACCGCTGCGTGGTTTTGCTGGACAACACCCTGGTGCATATCAATAGCGTACAGCTGCCGGTGAGCAACCGTCAGAAACTGCTGCGCGCCATCCCCTATGCACTCGAAGACCAGCTCGCCGACGATGTTGAAGAATTTCATTTTGTCGCCGGCAAGGCCGACAGCAATAACGGCACCCCGGTAGCCGGCATTCGCAGGGAGACGCTGCAGTCTGTGCTCGACACGCTGGCAGCGCACGCGATTAAACCCGATGCCGTTTTGCCGGATGCACTGTGCCTTGCCGGCACGACACAACAATGGGCGATACTACTGAACAAAAATGTCGCTGATATCCAGATCAGCGCATTCAACGGCGCCGAGTATGATCGCGAACTGGCGCCATTGATTATCGAAACCAGCCTGCGGAATGTCACCCTGCCGACACCTGAAAAAATCCTGCTGTTCTGCACCGAGGAAGACAATCCCGAGGATATTCGCAAGGTTATTCCTGACGACATTGAACTGGTGCAGATCAAATACAACCAGCATCCACTGGTGGTGTATTGCGGCCAGTATAAAAATGCCATGCCGCTAAATTTATTACAGGGCGATTTCAAACCCAAAAGCAAAACCACGGTGCAATGGAAACGCTGGCGCCTGGCCGCGTCACTCGCAGCATTCTGGCTGGTGCTAAACCTGTCTGTCACTGCGTATCAGTACCAGCAGCTCGATGCCAGTAACAACGAAATGCAGGCCGAGATTATCAAACTTTATAAATCATCGTTTCCTGAAAGCCGCAAAATCGTCAACCCGCGGGTGCAGATGGAACAGAAGCTCAACGAACTCAAAACCGGCGTTAGCGGTGAAGCCGGCAGCCTGCTCGGCATCCTCGCAGATGCTACCAGCGCATTATCAAAAGACACGAACATCACATTGCAGTCTATTGACTACCGCAATAACCGCGTCGATATCAACCTGACCAGTAATAATCTTGGCGCCATACAGACCCTGAACAATAATCTCAACCAGGTCAGTACGCTCAAGTCAGAAATCATTTCATCGACCTCCGATAAAAACGCAGTGAAAGGCAGCCTGCGTTTACAAAAGGCCGGTACATGAAGCAGCTAGACGCATTCAACCTGTGGTACAACAGCCTGCAAGCACGAGAACGGCTGATGGTGATGGCCACCGGCATCGTTGTCATCATCACACTTTTTTATGTCGCAATATGGGAGCCATTGCACCAGGGCCTGGATGATGCACAACAACAATACCAGTCCAATCTTAAAAACCTGCAATGGATGCAACAGGCCGCGGCAGAAGTACGGGCGCTAAAAGCCTCAGGCGGCAGTGTTCGAAACACCAACAGCAACCAGCCGGTCACCCTGCTGGTTGAGCAATCCGCAGCTATCTCGGCGATTAAACCCAACCTGAGCAAACTCGAATCATCCGGCACGGATGGTGCGCGGGTAGCGCTTGATGGCGCATCCTTCGACCAGATGCTGCTCTGGCTCAATACCCTGGAACAGTCACACGGCGTGCCGGTAGCGTCCGCCAACATCGAACGCGCAGACAAACCCGGCACGATTAACGCGCGCCTGTCATTCAACCGGGCGGAATGAAAAAACGTTATTACATTGTTACCGGGGTAATTGCCTATCTCGGCTTTTTGCTGGCTACAATGCCGGCGGCAACGGTACTGTCGCAGATACAAAAACATGTGCCGACGATTGCTTTTGCCGGTGTCAGCGGCCCGCTGTGGAACGGCACAGCCAGCGCCATTACCATCAACCGCCAGCACCGGCTGAGCGATACGAACTGGCAGCTTAATGGCTGGCGTATTTTCAGCGGCGAGTTAAGCACATATGTTTCTACACGCTATCAGCAACGACCCGTCAGCGGCGATATTGGCGTCAACCTGTTTGGCAAGGTGATTGCGCGCGACGTGAACGCCAACATGCCGGCAAGCATGGTGGCGCAACTGGCACAAATGCCAATGGGTGAATTTGGCGGTGTTGTTGCAATGCAATTCAGCCAGCTCGAATGGAAACCGCGACAGGTGCCACACGCAACAGGAACTATACTATGGAACGATGCTGCGGTGAGCGTGGCGGAAACCGCCGAGCTTGGCAACATAACAATCACCCTGTCAGACGATGACGGCCAGCCGATTAAGGCCATCATCAACAACCGCGGTGGCGATATAAAACTTGAAGGCAATGCCAAGGTCGGCGATGATGGCGAATATTCATTGCAAATCAACCTGGCACCGAACGACACTGCCAGTAAAAATATCCGCAGCAGCCTGGGGATGATTGCAAAACCACTGCAAAATGGAAGCTACCAGATCAATAATAAAGGCAACCTGAAACAATTCGGAATTATCTAACATGACATTAGCTACCCTTCCTGTCGATTTTGACAAAAGCATTCTTACACCAGAAAACAAATGTTCGTTCTGCAACGGCTCACTGTGTTGCACCTATATCACACAACAAATTGACACCCCGCGTTCGAAAAGCGATTACACCCACATGCTATGGCAGGTGTCGCACGAACACATCAAGATATACAAAGACGAAGATGGCTGGACCCTGCTGGTCGAAGGAAAATGCATGCACCTGCAACCCGGCGGCATGTGTGGCATCTATGAAACCCGCCCACATATCTGTCGCGAGCACAGCAATGACTATTGCGAATTCGATGCCCCTTCGGAAGACGGTTTTGACCTGTATTTCCCGACGTATGAATCACTGCTGAAACACTGCAAAAAGAAATTCAAGAACTGGGACGGCAAGAAAAAAGCGAAGAAATCCGTCAAAAAGGACAAGAAGAAAAACAGCAAGAAATCTAAAGATAAAAAAACTAAAAAGTAAAGCCAGAAGTGCACAGGCACGCTGGCTAAGCAGACAAATTAACCCTGCTGGACAATGAATAGAAAATCACTCACCATCGTTAGCATTGCCATTGTCGTCTTTATCGCCAGCCAGCAGGTCGACATTACACCGCCACCGCCCGACGCGGGCCAGTCGGTCGAGACATCGTCTTCGATTGAACAGGCCTATCTCGGGCAGCACAGCGACATACAGGTCAGTGGTCAAGGTGTCGTAGTCAAAGTTCTGCCGGATGACAATGACGGCTCACGACACCAGCGATTTATTTTAAAACTCGATAACAACCGCACTGTTCTGGTGGCGCATAATATCGACCTGGCACCACGCATCAAAGACCTGAACAAAGGTAACAGGGTCGAATTTAACGGCGAATACGAATGGAACGAAAAAGGCGGTGTTATTCACTGGACCCACCACGACCCGGCAGGTCGCCACGTTGCCGGCTGGCTAAAACACAACGGCAAGACGTATCAATAGTATAGAAGCTCAAAGGCGAAACCGCAGAGGCGCAGAGGACGCGGAGTAAAACTGATTTATATATGTGGTTTCGTTTTTACCAGAATTAATCTTTTCTCTGCGCCCTCTGCGCC
>JBATHJ010000198.1:0-4025 GCA_049666625.1 Gammaproteobacteria bacterium
GTAGTTATTATGTGCACTTCACTGATGCAAATCGCTGTCGTGGACAAGGATCCGGGCTCAGCCTGTGCTTTTTGTTATATTACGGACAGCCGTAATGTACCATTTATAGCACATAATTCAAACAACACATTATCTATCAAGCCTAATTCAATGTTTTATATCACTATAATTTTTTCAGGGACTCCTTCCAGGCGGCATTCGACCGGGATGACCCCAGTTTGAGCTGGCGCCCGACTTCGTTTTCGTACCAGCTGGTATCAGCCAGGTGTGGTTCGTGTTCAAATCCCCACCAGGTGCCATCGGCATCCTGTGCCACCCAGCGCACCCAGCCTGGGCACTGACTAAAATCCGGATTCAACACGAATAAATACCTATGGGACGCTATCGACCACCTCAGCCTGCCGGCTCCAAATATATAACACCTGAAGGCAAAGCACGACTGCAGACCGAGCTGGATTTCCTCTGGAAAAAGCGTCGTCCCGAGGTCACCCGCGCGCTGTCGGCGGCGGCGGCCGAGGGCGACCGCTCGGAAAATGCCGAATATATCTACCGCAAGAAAGAATTACGTGAAATAGACGCCCGCGTGCGGCATTTACGCAAGCGCCTCGAGGGCATGAAAGTGGTCGATCGCGTGCCCGACGATACCGGCAAAGTCTATTTTGGTGCCTGGGTAATACTGCTGGATGATGCCGACAAAGAATGCCGCTATCGCATCGTGGGGCCGGACGAGCTTGAGCCGAAGCTGGGGCATATCAGCATGGACTCGCCGATGGGAAAAGCCCTGCTCGGCAAATCGCTGGATGATGAATTTGAGCTAGTACTGCCCACCGACAACGGGCTCGAAAAAAGAACCTTTAGCATTATCGAAGTCAGCTACCAGCAGCCATAGGTATATCATCAGGCATAAAAAAAGCCCTCAATCGAGGGCTTTCTTTCGAAACAATACTACAGCTTAGTAGCCATATGGACCGTAACCATAACCGGGACCGGGACCATAGCCGCCATAACCCTGATCGTAACCCGGGGCGTAACCGCCGCCGTAGCCTGGGCCATAACCACCGTAGCCTGGGCCATAACCACCGTAGCCAGGACCGTAGCCACCGTAACCACCCGGATAGCCATACGGACCGCCATAGTAATCATCGTCATCATCGAAAATATCTTCCATTTCTTCCATCCAGTAACGTGGATCCCATTCGTCATAAGGATTCCAGTTATTACCACCCCAGTTATTATTGTTACCGAACCAGGCAAAGCTGGAGCTTGCCATGGTCAGCAGAGCGACTGCGAGCAGGCCGCGAATCAGGTTTTTCATAGTATTTCTCCGATTAAGCAATTGATTTTAAAGAGTGCGGTATATTTTAAAACAGCCAAAACACCGGTTCAATGACGCACATCATCAAGGCTTTAGATTCTCAGCGACGAATTCGCGGATAAATCCCAATGGTTTGGCGCCACTGAAGCGGCCGCGTTCTTCACCCTGGTCGAACAGGATCACAGTTGGAAAGCCCTTTACCCGGTAGCGCCCGGCCAGCTTCATGTTCTCGCCCTCATCCACCTCGACCTTGGCGAGCAGGATTTCGCCGGCATGCTCTTCGATCAACCTGATTAATACCGGCGCGACCACGATGCACGGCGAACACCACGCCGCCCACAGGTCGACCAGCACAGGTACCTGGTAAGACGCCTGGATGACGTTCTGTTCGAAGTCATGCAAATCAACCGCAAAGGCCCATTCGCTGGCTTGTTTCATCTCGTGGATTGTCATTGTGTTACCCGTTCGTGTCATTACAATCGTATGTAGAGGTCATTCAAATGAAAACACTCATACTAATTATGGTATTCATAAATGTGTCGCTGTCACACGCCGCTGAAGGCGGCAAGTGGGTTCAAACCGAGTATGGCGAACAAAAAGTTTTATTCGACTTTTACTTCGATGAGCCCGAAAAAATCAGCTCGGCATTATACTGGATCCGCTCGCTGATGAACCCCCTGATGGATGCGCCGTACGAACAGCCGCCCGAACTGATGGACATTATCGTGCTGGTGCATGGCACCGAGATCGTTACGCTGGCAAAAAACAACAATAAAAAATACAACGAGCCGGTCGAACGCATGCGTTATTACAGCGACCTGGGCGTTAAATTTAAAGTCTGCGGCCTCGCCGCGCAGGATTATGATTACACGCATGCCGATTTTTATGACTTTGTCGAAGTGGTCCCCTCCGCCATCACCGAACTCGCGCACTGGCAACTGCAGGGCTACGCCGTGATCACACCACAGGTGCTGGAAAAGAAACATGCGATTGAGGACATACGCTGATAACATCTGTTTATTATTTCAACAGAGGACGTACTGATGGACCACATCAGCATTGAGCATAATGTCTCGCCCGCCAAGCTCGATGTACTCTATGTCGACGACTGGCCGGTGTGGAGCAAGGAGATCTCCGAATTTGACTGGGAATATGACAAAACTGAAACCTGCTACATCGTCGAAGGCAAGGCGGTGGTCACACCGGATAACGGCGAAGCTGTCACGATCGAAAGCGGTGACATGGTGATATTTCCCAAAGGCATGAAGTGTCACTGGAAAATCGTCGAGCCACTGGAAAAACATTATCACTATGATTAATCACTGCGATCCACCCCGTCGATTAAATCACTAAAACGCTGCAGACTATTCAATGGAATTTTGGGAACAGGCATTACTCGCTATCACTGCACTGGTGATGATTTACCTGCTTTATCCGGGGGTGCGCGCATCACTCGAGAAAAGCCGGCAGGCACAGGAGAAACACTGGGGCACAGTGATACTACTCGCGCTGGGACTGGTGGGATTTGTACTGCTGCTGATTAGCCTGGTACGCTGAACCTCGGCCTTACAGATCCAGGCCGAAGCGCCGGAAATAACTTACCCTTACCATGAGGACCTGGTAGTCAAGGTCCACATCAGTTTCTGATGTCAGGTAACGCGCGGAAATATCATAGGCACTTTCCAGGTCCAGCGCGCGGTTATAGCCAATGGTAACCAGGTGCGTGGTCGCGTCCAGCCGGTAAGTACGTTTGCCAGTAAACACATCATCTGCTTCGTTGGCGAGGCCGGCTTCATTGAGCACTGCAAGGCTGATATTGGCAGGACTCGCAGTTGAGAATGTATCGCCTTTCTGCAGCCTGTAAGTTAAATACACGGTGCGTTTCGGCGCCACATTAAAATCAAAATTGATAAAGCCGAAGGTATTGTCATTGTCGAACGCGCGTCCATCAGAATCACGGCTCTGGGCGCCGATACCGATACGCATATCCGTGCGGTCATCAATGCGTTTGCCCATGGTGGCATTAAGAAACGCAAAGTCACTGTCACGCAACTCGGAATCAAACTCGGTCACGCGGTATTTTGCATTCAGTGCAAACCAGGGCGCACCAAAGCCTGAAGAAAACCCGAAGGTATAGGTGGCGGCAGCCGATGCCGAGTAATTAGTCAGTCCACTAAAATCGAAAAACTGCTCGGTTTCAATTGATGCATTCAGTACCAGCTGCCCACCTTCACCACGCCAGGCTTCGTGCCCGAAGTTCGCCGCCACCGACACAAACGTGTCGTACTCGATATCAGCATCAACATCAGCGCGGGTGACGTTGTCATCCAGACCGAGGGACGCATCAATTTCGACAAAAGTGTCATCCCCGGAAAACACCGTGAATGACTGACAGCAGGTGAAAACAGCAGCTATATAATGAATACGTTTCAGATTTATCATATTTCTTCTTGTATTTTAGAGTTGTGTTACTGAAACGACGCACCTAGTGTGCACCTGAAATACCTTAATAATCAAGCCCTTTTTTGAAAAACAGTGTTTTGCAGGACAGTTCACAGTAATTTACCCGAAACCTGCTTAAATACTTATTACATTGACAGTTAGAGTCGCGCCCGATTTAATATAGCCTGACTTGCCACGAGAATAGCTAATGAAACGGAAACCAAAAGAAGAAATTGATGACCCCCGCCGCGAAATACTGGTTCGCGCC
>JBATHJ010000199.1:0-1683 GCA_049666625.1 Gammaproteobacteria bacterium
CAAGGTGATGGAGAAATATCATCGCCAGTGGACGGTCAATCGCGCCCTGCATTGAGCCACCGGCCAAGCGCCGGGTTTCGCCGGCATGCCAAAACGACTATTATTCGCTTCCCTTGACGGCACAGAAGCCGTAATTCAACCGAGCCACGACACACATCGCCATGAAGTTTCTTTTTGACCTGTTCCCGATATTGCTGTTCTTCGTGGCATACAAGATGTATGACATCTATGTGGCCACGGCGGTCGCAATCGGTGCCGCGTTCGTGCAAACCGGCCTGTTCTGGCTGCAACATCGTCGCTTCGAGAAAATGCATCTGATCACACTGGTCATTCTGGTTGTCTTTGGCGGCCTTACGCTGACATTGCGTGATCCCGTCTTCATCAAATGGAAACCCACCGTCGTCAACTGGCTGTTCGGCGCTGTCTTCATGGGCAGCCGGTTCATCGGCAAGCGCACCCTGGTGGAACGCATGATGAGCCAGGCTGTTGCGGCACCCGCAGCGGTATGGGCACGGCTCAACTGGGCATGGGTTGTATTCTTTTTCGCTGTCGGGGTCATCAATCTATACGTCGCCTACACCTATAGCGAGGAGACCTGGGTCAACTTCAAGCTGTTTGGCCTTATGGGACTTACCCTGGTATTTGTCTTCGCGCAGGCTTTTTACCTGAGCCGCTACATGGAAGCCGACGAGGAAGACAACCCGGAATAAGCGACACAGAATGCTCTACGCCATCATCAGCCAGGATCGACAGGGCAGTCTCGAAGACCGCCTGCAGGCACGCCCGGCACACCTGAAACGCCTGGAGGCGTTGCGCGACGCCGGCCAGCTGGTTCTGGCCGGACCGCATCCTGCCATTGACAGTCCGGATCCCGGGCCGGCCGGTTTCAGCGGCAGCCTGGTGGTCGCGGAATTCGCGTCGCTGGAAACGGCCACCACCTGGGCGAATGCAGATCCCTATGTACAGGCCGGTGTCTATGAGAACATTATCGTCACACCCTTCAAAAAGGTACTGCCCTGAGATGTCCACAGACCGCGTCACCCTGATTCGCGAACGCCTGGCGCACGCACTCAATCCGGAGCATCTCGAAATCATCGATGAGAGTGCGCACCATGCCGGGCATGCCGGCGCCGCAAGTGGCGGCGGTCATTTTATCGTGCAAATCGTGGCGGACGCCTTTCGCGACAAGTCCCTCATCCAGCGCCACCGACTGGTTTATGACGCAGTAGATGATATTATGCACCGCGAGATCCATGCCCTCAGCATAAAAGCCGAGACCCCCGAAGAATCCCGATCAACCAATCCAGAAGGTACACAGCAATGAAATATCGTCACCTTATCACTCTCCTGGCATCCCTGTTTGTCGTGACAGCATGTGACCAGGTACAGACCGCACTGCAGTCCAAATCCGGAAACGCCAGCCCGGCCTCAACCGCACATCAGGTTATCGACAGCCCGGTTGTGGCCACCGTCAACGGTGCGAGCATTACGCAGGCGGCACTGGATGTATACAAGAAACAGAGACAGGCACGCCAGGCTGACCAGCAGGCCGAGGATGACGGGGCGGTCCTGAACGAGTTAATCGCGCTTGAACTGATGCGCCAGGAGAGTGTCAGCAAGGGACTCGATACCAGCCAGAGTGTACTGGCCACACTCGACCAGCAGACTCGCACCGTACTCGCC
>JBATHJ010000200.1:0-1868 GCA_049666625.1 Gammaproteobacteria bacterium
ATGGTCGCCGGGTTGGAGTTGACCAGGATGACGCGGAAGCCTTCTTCGCGCAGCGCCTTGCAGGCCTGTGCACCTGAGTAGTCAAACTCGCAGGCCTGGCCGATCACAATCGGGCCGGCACCGATGATCAGGATGCTGTGTATGTCGGTTCTTTTAGGCATAAAAATTATTTAGTCCGCAAATAAAAATAAATTCATGTCCGCGAAAAACGCAAAGGACGCAAATAATAAAATGTAAATGTCTACAATCAATCTGGATCAAATATTCTCATTATCATCATAGTCCCAGACTACTCTGCGTATTCCCAGCCTTGTAGTACCGAAATTCAACAACAAGCCTACTTTCAAGCCACTTGCTCTGAGATAGTTCATCACTTGAGCCTCGTGCTGGCCGTGCAGAATCGAAAGTGCTTTTAGCTCTATTATCAGCTTGTTTTCAACCACATAATCAGCTCGATACTGACCAACTACTGTGTTTCGATAACAAACATCGAAATCTTTCTGCCTGCGATAATTTATTCTGTATGAATCTAATTCCAGTGCAAGTGCGTTCTCATACACTGTCTCGAGAAAACCAGCACCCAGTTCCCTGCTGACATTTTGTGCACACTCGATAACTCTTTCACTAATTCGTTTTTCTTCAACCATCGACATTCTCCCTGTCTTTTTCGCGTCCTTCGCGTTATTCGCGGACCATTGATTTATCTCTGCCTTATCTGAGCCCTTCGCGGCTAATTTTTTACAATCATCTCAATGAACCGGTCAAAGATCGGGGCGATATCGTGCGGGCCCGGGCTGGCTTCGGGGTGGCCCTGGAAGCTGAATGCCGGGGTGTCGGTGCGTGTTATGCCCTGCAGCGAGCCGTCGAACAATGAGCGGTGGGTGGCACAGAGGTTGGCCGGCAGCGTGGATTCGTCGACCGCGAAGCCGTGGTTCTGGCTGGTGATCATCACCTGCCCGGTGTTCAGGTCCTGCACCGGGTGGTTGGCGCCGTGATGGCCGAATTTCATTTTCAGGGTTTTTGCGCCGCAGGCCAGTGCCAGCAGCTGGTGGCCGAGGCAAATACCGAATACCGGGAGTCGGGTTTGCAATATCTGGCCGATGGCCTCGATCGCGTAATCACAGGGCTCGGGATCGCCGGGGCCGTTCGACAGGAAGATACCGTCGGGCTTCATCGCCAGCACGTCGGCCGCGGGGGTTTTCGCCGGCACCACCGAAACCCGGCAACCGCGTGACGCCAGCATGCGCAGGATGTTGCGCTTGACGCCGTAATCGTAGGCCACGACATGGTAATGAATATCGCTTTCGGCAATAACATTGGCCGCATTGGTGTCGAGGTTCCATTCGCCGTCGCGCCACGCGTAAGCTTTCGACGCGCTCACCACCTGGGCAAGGTCGAGGCCCTTGAGGCCGCCGAACGCCGTGGCCTTTTTCAGTGCGGCGGCTTCGTCACAGTCACCCGCCATGATGCAGCCATTCATCGCGCCCTTGTCGCGCAATAATCGTGTCAGGCGGCGGGTATCGATTTCTGCAATGGCGACCACGTTTTCGGATTGCAGGTAGTGCTGCAGGCTCTGCTGGCCGCGCCAGTTGCTCATCAGCATCGCTGCATCTCGCACCACCAGTCCGGCAGCATGTACGCGGTCGGCTTCGCAGTCGCCCTCATTGCAGCCGACATTGCCGATATGCGGATACGTCAGGGTGACAATCTGGGACGAATAGGACGGGTCAGTGAGGATTTCCTGGTAACCGGTCATCGCGGTGTTGAACACGACTTCGCCGACGGTTTCACCGTCAACACCTATCGAAATGCCTTTAAAGACACTGCCGTCTTCGAGAACCAGGATGGCGGGCTGCGCGGTGCTCACA
>JBATHJ010000201.1:0-5875 GCA_049666625.1 Gammaproteobacteria bacterium
CACCCTGGAGGACAAGGAAAAACAGGTTATCGTGGTGCTGTCAGAAAATCAGCAATTACAGAACGAGATAGAGAAAAACAGGCAAAATATCGTATTGCTGACATCACAGCTTGAAAATTCGAGCACCGACCTGGCCGCCTTGCGCACCAATTTTAGCGAACAAAGCGAAGAGCTCAATACCACGCGCGACCAGATAATTATCCTGCGCCAGGAACAGGAAACCCGGACCCGGGAACTGGCCAGCCTGCAGGACGATTTCGGTTCTCTCAAGGTCAAGTACGACAAACTCATCAAACCGGCACGTACCGCAAAGGGCAAATACGTTGTCAGCGTTTTTCATGAGCGCAAGAACGACAAAACCGTGATACGTTTCAAGGACGCCAATGACAAGGATTACACCACCGTGGGCGAGAAAGATCTCTATAAGCGACTGGATGCACTGAAGAAAAAACACGGCAAATCGCTCTACGTGAAAATCGTCATACCTGAGAAAAGCGGCCTGACTTATAGCGAAGCCTGGGAATTTATGAAAAAAATCCTGGAAAAATACGATTACTACTATCAGCAATAATGGCTGATAGACTGGGGTCAGCAAGCTGCTGTCGCAGCAGCTGAATATGAATTTAATGCAGTAAAGTGAGCAATTTCACAGATAATCGGTTGTATTATATACAAATGGCTAACTATACTTTATCTAAACAGGCATAAATGATTCAGGCCTGATATTAAGGCTCAGCAAGATGCTGCAAACAAGTCTGATATTCATACAATGGTGGCTTGTGAGGTATACGATGCGCATACTCAGATTCATCAGCTGTTTTCTGATTTCCAGCCTGCCCTGGACGGGTACCGCATTCGCTGAAACGTTTTACCCGCTAATCACGTACAAGTGCGACATAGACGCAGATATCATCACGATTACCAACACCCTGTTGCACACCGATGAAGGCAAAAAATTCACCTATTCCGACGCTGACGGCACCTATAGTCCGTGGGACATGGTCGATATCGAACATAAATATGACAAGAGCAAAATTACCAGCACGCGCAAGATCAGCAAGACCTGCAAACTCAGCAGCGGCGAATACCTGACGACACTGGAACCGCAAGTTTTCAGCCGTGATCTTAGCGGCCGCTGCGGTGCCTCGATCTCCGGCGCGGTCACGGTCGAGTTTGACGGCATCGATGTCCAGGAACGCCTGCCGTTTGAAGACTATTGCCACGGTAACGCACCCATCATTACCCGGGTGACCGTGTTCGGTAAAACCAGCGAAGTTAAAATCAAGCGTATACCCAAGTACAACTTCTATTGACCCCGCCCCGGCTCCGACAGCACGGCACTGCGACCCCGATATAGATCAATTCAGGCGTGGTCAGCCCCCCACGCGGGTACACATCTGGGCATTCTTTCCTGATATGATTATGCGAGTTTGCATCCGACAAGCATGCCCGGTGTACAGCCGCGCAGATAATAACTAACCACCGATATGAGACCGAATAAATGAAAAAGCACCTATACCAGTTCACCGTCATCATGCTCTTATTTGTTAGCCAGCTGGCGCATGCCTACAACCCGTATTACGGACCATCGCGTTCAACTGTAGGAGATCCTGCAAAATCCATTCATGATGCGCTGGGCAAAATAAACACCTTCAGCAAAAGCACCGACACCGCCAATCCA
Organism: Gammaproteobacteria bacterium; assembly: GCA_049666625.1. GTDB lineage: Bacteria > Pseudomonadota > Gammaproteobacteria > SZUA-229 > SZUA-229 > JASBSR01. The sequence continues at coordinate 1,682 of JBATHJ010000201.1, forward strand.
GTGTTACTGCGCAGCTTTATCGAAAACGAAATCATCCCGCATTTTTCCTTTGACGACATGGCGACATGGATAACCGGCCCGTATGCCCGCCAGATGAGCAAAAAGGAAAAACTCGACTTTGAACAGCAGCTGAAAGAAGCCTTCCTCGGCAGCCTCGCCAGGCACCTGGGCAGTTTTGATCCTGATGGCAACCAGGTGCAGATACTCAGCGCCCGTAACAGCGGAAGGAACGAGGCTATCGTGCCAGTACAGGTGTATCGCGACAATAATTACCCGGCGCGCCTTGAGTTCCGCATGCGCCACAACGGAACTAAATGGCAAATTATTGATGTCAAGGCAAACGGCACCAGTGCTGTGTTGTATTACCGCAAGCATTTTATGAACCAGCTGCGTTCATACCGCAAGTAAGTCGCACTGCACACGCTCCCCGATTCACAGCGCCGTGGCAAAACCGCGGCGTTGTGAACCTTGCCCTCGGCAGCCTGTCTTTGTAAGGTAAGCAGGCGTGCTAAATCTAATGACTGAAAATACCCCCGAAAAATCATCCGCAAAAACATCGCGCAAAATCAGCGGGTTGCTGATTTTTGGCGTCCTCCTGCTGGTTATGATTTTCGCCAGTTACCGCAATACAATATCTGGCATTGCCTGCAGTCCCGAGATTCTCGACACCAACCCGGATGTCATCATGCTGGGCACGTGGTGGTGCACCTATTGCGCCGAGGCCCGCCGCTATTTCCAGAAAAATAATGTGCATTATTGTGAATATGACATCGAAAGCTCGCCTGAAGGCGAAAAACTCTACCAGCAGGCGAACGGTGGTGGCATTCCGATTCTGCTGATCGATGATAAAAAGTACGTCGGCTTTGATGCTGTTGCTTTCGAACAGCTCATGCAGGCCAGGCAGAAATCATGATTGCACGCATTCGGCAGTTTTTTGAAAAACATATGCAGCCCACTGATGCTGCCGATGATCTGGAACATCGATTGAAACTGGCCTCTGCCGCATTACTGATCGAAATGATGCACGCCGATCTTGAAATTACTGCCGCTGAAGAATCCCGCTTGCGCGACGTATTACAGGCGCATTTCAGGCTTGAGCCGACAGAAACAGAAACCGTGCTTGAACTCGCACACGAAGAAAAACACACTGCTGCAGATTACTATCAGTTCACATCATTAATAAATCAACACTACACGCAGCAACAGAAAATACAGCTGGTCGAAGACCTGTGGAAAATTGCCTGGGCAGATGCACACATCGACAGCCTTGAAGAACACCTGGTGAGAAAGCTTGCTGATCTACTGCATGTGCCGCACAAGCATTACATCCAGGCCAAACACCGTGTGATAGATACGCCCGGCTAATGCAGGGTGGACTGCGCGCCCCATAGCTGGTCGTATTTTTGCACGACCGCCCTGACGTCCTCGGGGTAACCGATAATATCCATCTGCTGCATGCCCTCGCGGAAAAACTGGCGCGCATCCTGCGGCAGGTTTTTTATCAGCGCTGCATACGCCTGTTCCATCAGATCGGTATCGTGGCTGCGGGTGGCGACAATGCCGTAATTGAGATTGAGTATGCGCCAGGGACGCATCGGGTTGGTCTGTTCAAGATCACGCCGAATGTCATCGGTCACGGCATCGATGATTTTCGCCATCACCCGGCACAACTCTGCCAGGTGCAACATGTCTTTCAGTTCATTGGCATACCCTGCCAGCGAATTGACCGCCAGCTCGATATGCTGCAAACGGCCACCGTGGTCCGCCACCCAAACACATACCGGGATCGCGAGGCGCATCAGCTCGCGGTTTTGATGTCCACTCACGTCCTCCTCGTTGGACACCAGCGCCTCGAGCAATGACAGCGCATAGTCGCCGATTTCGGTAATTTCTTCCGCACGCAAGGGTGGCTCTGCCTCCGCCTGCCTGCCGCGAGTGGCAAAATCGGTATCGGCTCGCTGCATCACATCAATCGCCTGCAACATCGCCGGCACAATATTCTGCGAGGCATTCACGTCATCACCGGCCTGCGCTTTCTGGGTGTGCAGGTGGTCCTCGGCCGCGGCCTTGAACAGGTCACGAAAATGATTTGCATTGAAAGAAAAATCCATCGACTTGCTCTCTACGTCTGTCAACCACACCGCTCGCCACACCGGCGCGCACAATGTAACATATAACATTCCGGCTTATGTTTACCACGGGCCTTTACCAGGATTCACTATGAGACTGCTCCACACCATGATCCGGGTTGGAAACCTGCAGAAATCCATACAATTTTATACCGAAATTCTGGGCATGAAACTATTGCGCCAGAAGGATTACCCGGCGGGAAAATTCAGCCTGGCGTTTGTGGGTTATGGCGATGAAAAAAACAACAGCGTGATCGAGCTCACCTATAACTGGGACACTGATCATTACGACCTCGGCAATGGTTTCGGCCACCTCGCTATCGAAGTTGATGATGTCTACGCAGCGGCTGAAAAAATCCGCAGCGGTGGCGGCAAAATTATTCGCGAAGCCGGGCCGATGAATGCCGGCACCACCATCATCGCCTTTGTCGAGGATCCCGATGGTTACCAGATCGAATTACTGGCCGCCAAAGCTTGATGGATAACGTATTAATAACAAGCAGCGCGCAACTTGATACTTATTTCAAAACAATACAGCACGAACCGCTGATAGCAGTCGATACTGAGTTTTTTCGCGAAACCACGTATTTTGCCGAGCTCGGCCTGGTGCAGATTGCCGGTGGTGAACATGTTGCCTGCGTCGATGTGCTGGCGTTTGATGCGCGCGAACAACTCGCGCAATGCCTGCTCAACCCCGCTGTCGGTAAAATTTTTCATTCCTGCATGCAGGACCTCGAAGTGTTTTATCACTACCTTGGCGCCCTGCCGACACCCGTGCTGGACACCCAGATTGCCGCCGCCTTGCTCGATGAAGCTGACCAGATCGGCTATGCCAACCTGGTCGAGAAAAAACTCGGTGTCTCGCTGGACAAGTCCCAGACCCGCACCAACTGGTTAAAACGTCCGCTGAGCAAACAGCAACTCGACTATGCCGCTGATGATGTGCGTTACCTGACACCGCTGTATGCCCTGTTGCAGCAGGAACTCGACAGCACTGGCAGGCAGGCGTGGTTCCTGCAGGATTGCGTGGAACTGAGCGCCAGCGGCAAACGTTTCGAACCTGATTTTGATTATTGCTGGAAGCGCGTTCGCGGCACCCAGCGGCTTAGCGGACAACAGCTTGCCATTGTCGATAGCATTGCTCGCTGGCGCGAAACCGTGGCCATCGAGAATAACCTGACACGCCGACGTGTGCTGGGTGATGAACGTGTGGTTCAACTGGTGACAGCACCACCCGCCACCGAGGCAGCACTTGCCGAAAGCCGTCCCTTACCGCGCGCTTTTGCACCGCACCACCTGTCCGATCTGTACTCAGCCATCCAGTCAGGTTTGAACGCAGCGCCGGAAACCTGGCCAGAAACCCGCTCAAATCGGCCGGATGCGGCGCAAAAGACCCTGCTCAAACAACTGCAGGCAATGGTGAACCAGAAGGCAGAAACACTGGGTATAGCGCCCAGCGTTTTGTGTTCGCGCAAGGCACTGGAGAAACTAATTGCCGGTGAGCGCGGTCTCAATATTCTTGAGGGCTGGCGCCTCACTGTGCTTGGCGATGAGCTGTTAACTGCACTGTCGAGCGACCAGGCGTCTGTACCTTAGAAGCCAAATAATGCTACCCTAGAGCCCATGAGGGGCAAAAAATAACCGTGGAAGCACTGTTCCAGGCTGATCAAGTCAGGGTTTCCTATAATAAATTCAGTACCACCCAATCCAGAGGAATTTGCTATGTGCCTGTACTCCAACCGAATCCTGAAATTCTTCGCGCTACTCGCACTGTTCAGCCTCAGCCTGCACGCCAACGCTGAAAGTTCAAAAGAATTTGGCGACTATGTGATTCATTACAACGCATTCAGAAGCGACACGCTTGAGCCCGAAGTCGCCAAAACCTACGACCTGATTCGCCGCAATAATCGCATCATTATTAATATTGCCGTGCTCAAGAAAGTGATGAACACCACGGGCAAACCCACGGCCGCCAAAGTCGAAGGCCACGCGAGTAATCTCACCGGGCAGCTCAAAGGGCTGGAGTTTCGTGAAATCAGGGAAGGCAATGCGATTTACTACCTGG
>JBATHJ010000202.1:0-2445 GCA_049666625.1 Gammaproteobacteria bacterium
GCTACAGTGGGGATATCGCCGCTGTAATCTTTCACCAGCTGGGCAAAAGAGCTGTCGCCATCTTCGAGGATGAGGGGCAGGGCGACGTTTTCATTCGAGCTGAAGCGCCTGTCATTCAACCAGCCGCTGATGACGCGTATCGCGCGGTTATAGCGTTTGCCATCATCCGATTCCTGCGGGTTTTCGATTTCCACCAGGCGTTTGACTTCCTTGCGCGACAGGCCGGTCAGGGCGGACACGCTGGAGACGCTGGCTTTCTGCCCCTGGATGGCGGCTTCGCTGAAGCATTCATCAACATAGGCTTTGCGTACCAGTTCCTCGAAACTGCCGCAGGCGACGCCGTTGCGCAGCATCACCCGAGCCAGTGGACGCAGGATTTTGAGGGCAACGGAAGCAAGAATTATCTGGGTATCTGTGTTCATGATTGGGAATATATTCCCAAATACTGGGCATGTCAAATATTATTATTGTTTTTTTTTGGTTTCTCAACGGCGGCCAGTTGCCTGGAACAGGTCATCCCAGGGTATAAATCCGCAGACAGATGCCGCTTGTGGCAGAATCAGCACTGGCTGGCACACCGAATGCCGGCGCTGATTTCCGGGTATCTTTTGGACTGGTCCTACATTTTTAGCATCGCCAGAGAGCACAGGCGCACGCTGGTGCTGGCACACATGATTGCTATTCTCGCCGCGCTCCTCAGCGTGCCCGTGCCGCTGTTGATGCCGCTGCTGGTCGATGAAGTGCTGCTCGACAAACCCGGTTCTATCGTAGGTTTTCTGAGTGAAGTATTTCCCCAGGCCTGGCACGGCCCGGTGCTTTTTATCGGCGTGGTGATGCTGGCCTCGATGTTGTTGCGGCTGGGGTCGATGATGTTCGCGGTGTGGCAAACCCGCGAGTTCACCATTATTTCCAAAGACATTAGTTACCGCATTCGCACACGTCTGCTCGCGCATTTGCAAAAAATATCCATGGCGGAATACGAGACCATGGGGTCCGGCGCGGTGTCTTCACATTTTGTGACCGATGTGAGTGCGATTGATCAGTTTCTTGGCAGTACCCTGAGCAAGTTCGTGGTCGCGGTGCTGACAGTCGTCGGTATCGCCGCGGTGTTGCTGTGGATGCACTGGCAACTGGCATTGTTCATTTTGTTGATGAACCCGGTGGTGATTTATTTCACCATGGTGATGGGTAAGAAAGTCAAAAACCTCAAGCGCAACGAGAACAGCGCGGTTGAATTGTTTCAGCAGGCCTTAACTGAAACCCTGGATGGTATTCAGCAAATTCGCGCCAGCAATCGCGAACAGCATTACCTGGCACGTGTTAACGCGCGCGCACGCCACCTCAAACAGCACATGATTGCGTTTGGCTGGAAAAGCGACGCTGCAAACCGGCTTTCATTCTTTATTTTCTTGATGGGCTTTGAGCTGTTCCGTGCGGTCAGCATGGTGCTGGTGGTGTTTACCAATTTAACCATTGGTGAAATGTTCGCGGTCTATGCCTATCTCTGGTTCATGATGACACCGGTGCAGGAAATCCTCAGCATACAATACAGCCTGTACAGCGCGAATGCGGCGATGGAGCGCATCAACAAACTGCTTGCGCGTGATCGTGAACCGGAATACGAGCATCGTGATAATCCGTTCAAGGACAAACACACGGTTGGCCTGCGCGTCGAAAACCTGAAATTCGCCTATGGTGAAGGCCTGAATGTGCTCGATGGTGTCAGCCTGGAAATTGCGCCGGGTGAAAAAGTCGCGCTGGTGGGCGCAAGCGGTGGCGGCAAATCTACCCTGGTGCAAATGATACTCGGGCTATATCCGCAGGACGCGGGTGAAATTTATTTTGATAACGTCAATATCAAACATATCGGGCTCGACGTGGTGCGTGAGCACGTCGCCACGGTATTGCAACATCCGGCAATGTTCAATGACAGCGTGCGTGAAAACCTCACGCTGGGGCGTGACATAGACGACGCCAGTATCTGGCGTGCGATTGAAATCGCGCAGCTGAAAAATGTGATTGAAGCGATGCCTGAAGGCCTCGACACCATCATCGGCCGCAGCGGGGTGCGTCTCTCCGGCGGGCAACGACAGCGCATCGCGATTGCGCGCATGATCCTGGCGGATCCGAAAGTAGTGATCCTGGACGAGGCGACTTCATCGCTCGATACCGACACCGAAGCCCGCCTGCACGAAGCCATGCACGCATTCCTGCAGGATAGAACCACGCTGATTATCGCGCATCGACTCAGCGCGGTGAAACAGGCCAACCGGGTGCTGGTGTTTGATGCTGGTCGCATAATAGATGAAGGCCATCATACTGAATTGATAGAGCGTGATGGTTTATATCGTGACCTTTACGGAAACGCGTGAGCACCTCGTTACTTGAAGGGGTCGTTTTTCGCGGACAGTTATTGATCTGAGCTTGCAGCGCTGTGTTTTTTGT
>JBATHJ010000203.1:0-1559 GCA_049666625.1 Gammaproteobacteria bacterium
ATCAGTGTGCCGTTGCTGCTTATATCTACATTACCGTTGTTGACGAAGGTAGTGCTGATCTCGGTGCTTCGATTGTTCTTGCTGAATGTGCCACCAGCATTGACAGTGAACGTTCCGGTACTGTCACTGGAGATGATATCGGCATCGGATGTATGGGACACAGGGCCTGCGAGACCAACGATGAAGTCACCGCCATTGATGATATCGAGATCGCCCTGGCCGGTGATATTCACGCCAGATGATGTGAGGTAAGTGAAGCCATCCAGTGTCTTGACCGCCGTGCCGCCTATATCCAGTGCGCCGATAACATTGATATCACCTGCGCCGGCTGTCCAGCGACCACCGTTCCACTGTACCGTGTTGCTCGAATCCAGATTGATTGTGCCGTCGCCAGCATCGATGGTACCGCTGGTGATGATGTTGAGCCCGGTGCCACCTCCTATATCGACGAAGCCACTAGTGCCGCCAAAGAGAATGGTGCCAGTCGCCTGGTTGTCAAACGTACCGGTATCATCACTAGAGCTGAAATCTCCGATACTGTCATTGATCGTCAGTGTGCCCTGGTTAATGAAGGAACCATTGTTGCTGATCACTACGCTGTCACTTACGTTGCCAGTTTGTCCAGCAGCTAATGTTATCGAGGCACCATCAATTAAAGATGAGCCGAAGGCGCTAGTAATATCCAGGCCACCATTAAGAGTCATCGTATTATCTTTGACGACACCGCCGTCCCATGTAAACAGTCCGGCGACTGATGTGGTACCACTACCCTGTATCTCAGGTGTAAAGGTCGCAGCGCTCATGTTGAGTGTGCCGGTGATACTGGTTAAACCATTCAGGATAATGATTGGATTTACGCCTGCACCCGAAATGTTCACATTGGCGAGAGTTGTAGCACCATCGAACTGTGCGGTACCACCACTGAGCGAGAAACTGCCGGCGATAGAAGTTGCGCCTCCGAAGGTTGCAGTGCCGCCTGACACTGCTACATTGCCGGTCAGAGTTGTATTGCCGATAACAGCCAGGCTGCCATTGCTGATATTCAGGTTATCACTGCCCGTTAGCGAGCCGATAGTGTGATTACCGGAAGCCAGGCTGATGGTGCCACCAAAACTGATGGTGACATCTTTGGTGCTGTCGGGCAGTAAATCAGTATTCCAGTTGAGCGGGTCATCCCATAAGAATGATCCGCTAGTGTTGTCGAAGAAGACTGCGCCAGACGCAGTAAAGTTTGCAGCCCAGACCCCGAACTGCGAGCCAGCGGTAGCAGCCGGATTGGTCACTGCTACACAACCTGTGCAAATGCCCGAGAAAAGTAGAGACGCGTTAGTAGCTCCATTGCTGGCATTGATGAAGGCGTCTGAATCAGTGCCCGCGCCAGTGTTAGCTATCGTGATATTAGTCGCATCGACAGAAACGCCTTCCGCATCTGCATCGGTTGATTCGATTGATACTGAGGAATTAGCGCCGGTACCGGCCTGCAGGAAGAAGTCGCCGGTGGCAAGCACGCTGACATCAGTAACGCCGGTTTGATTGCCGCGAATTATTACGCCGGTGTT
>JBATHJ010000204.1:0-2940 GCA_049666625.1 Gammaproteobacteria bacterium
GGGCAATCTAATCACGCAGGGCGCCATGCTCAGCGCCGGCGATGATATCAGTGACCACATCGTACTGAACATCAGCGGCGACACCCGTCTGCAGGGTGTGAACGACGAGGTTTACGATTACTTCGAGCATACGCAAAAGAAAAAATTTGGCCGCAGCAAAACCACCATCCGTGAAAGCCATGATGTCAGCCTTAACGAAACTCAGCTCAACGCCGGCGGTGGTCTGATGGTGAATGTTGAATTCGACGACAACGGCGAACCGGTCGGTAAAAGTAGCGGCACCGTGACACTGGAAGGCGCAAAAGTAAATGTTGGCAGCAATGCGCTGATCTATGGCGAAGATGGCGTCAATATACTCTCAGGGGTTGAATACAACTACGCGCGCAACGAAACCCATAAAAAAGGCTTCGGCGGCTTCAGCCGCAGTGGCAGCACCAGCATCACCGATGAGGCGAGACTCGGTCATGCAGAAATAAACAGTGGTGGCGACACCGTGCTGTTATCCAAAGGCAATATCAACGTGGTTGCCGGCAAGATCGAAGCCAACAGTATTACCGCTGACGCCGGTTTCGGTTTGAGCGAAGCTGAACGTGCAAACGCCACATCGTCAGTCAATATTATCGGTGATGAAGAAACTCTTTCCAGTATTAATCACATATACAAAAAAGGCCTGAGCTTCAGTATTGAGGACAACTTCCTCAGCATCGCCGAAGAATCGCACAATAAAGACTGGGCGAGCTCCAGCACTTATGTCGGTTCTGTGTTGAATGCGCGCGATGATATTAATATACGCTCAGTGGGCGACACCAATATCATCGGTAGCCAGCTGGCTGCGAATGACGCGTTAAATATTGATGCCGGCAGAGACCTCAATATATTGAGTGGCGTCAGTACGGTCTATAACAAACACGAAGAAGAAACCAGGCGCATCGGCGTCAGTGTGAGTCCCACCGAAAACGGTTTTGAAGCCTTCGCCGGTGCGGAAACCCACAGGCAGGGAAGTGAGCAGACCCAGGTACTCAGTCAGAATGCTGTCATTGGCTCGCCGCAGGATGCTGAAGCGCAGATGATGGGTAGCGCCTTGCTCGCCAATAACATCAATCTTAAATCCGGCGGTCACACCACAATACTGGGTAGTGATCTCGCCACCTGGGCACAGGATGAAACAGCAAGTAGCGGGAACATTACGATCGACGCAACTGGCAAACTCATCACGGAAGCGGCTGTCAGCAGCGATGATCTCAGTAATTACGAAGAGCGCATCCGCGTCGGTATCAAAGTCACCGCGCAGGAAAATGTCAGTGGCGGCAAAGATGCCTTCGAAACCGCGCGTGATGAAGGCGGGATGGCCAACACGCTACGTGTGATCGACGCTATCCAGGGCGCCAAGGATCAAGCAATCGGCGCCAGCGCGGGTATTGTCGCCGAAGTAGAACGCAGTGAAAGCCAGAGTAGTACTGGTGCTAGTCGCGCTACCACGCTTGATGCCAGTAACAACCTCACACTTAAATCCGGTGATGACAAGGTTCACACCGGTACCCTTGCTAATGCGGGCAATAACCTCAGCGTAGACAGTGGCGGTGATCTGACCATACAGTCAGCACAAAACACCTCCAGTGGAAATAGCCACACTACCAGTGCTAGCGCAAAACTTGGTTTCGGTGAAAGCTCGCCTGTCAGTGGTAACGTTGCCTATAGCGACAGTGAGAACCAGACCGCTACGAAACAAAACGCCCTGTTTACTGCCGGCAATGTATTGAGTCTCAATGTTGCTGGTGACACCACCATGCAGGGTGCGGTTGTTCAGGGCACGCATCTAGATGTCGATCTTAAGGGTGATTTTTACATTGGCAGTCTGCAGGACACCGGCAATATCACCGCCGATAATGCCAGCATCAATATCAGTAGAAGCAATAACGGTAATGGCAGTTACGGCGCTAGCGCAGGAAAAACTCGCGGTGACAAAGCCTGGGTAGCCCAGCAGACTGCGTTAATTGGTATAGAAAGTGCAAAAATTAATGTGCAGGGCCACACCCAGATAGATGGCGCTATCGTCGCTTCAGAGGCAGATAACCTTAATATGGAAACCGGTAGTCTGTCCTATAGCGATATCGAAGACCATGATTACTATCAGAGCACACAGGCCAATATAGGCATTAATACCAGCCAGAGCACAGCAGCAAGTGGAGAGACCGGTAGCGAAGATAGCAATAACAATAAACAGTTAGCTGTCGACAGCTTCGGCTACCAGGACGCAACGATACAACGCGAACAGATCACACGTGCAACCATTGGTGCTGGCAACATCGCAGTACGAGAAGATATTGAAACCGGCAAAGACAGCCTCGCCGGTATCAACCGAGATCTCAGCAACGCGCAGGTGATTACCAAGGATGAGAGCAGCGATACAGACCTGTATTATTCAAATAGTACCAAGGACCTGATTTATAGCACGTTTGATACAACGCAAAATAATGTTGATTTATTGAATGTACTGAATCCGGTAGATTTTATGGCAGAAGTTGGTAGCAGCACGGTAATGGGTATAGACCAGGTCGACAATGCGTTTGCAGATGCAATGTCACTCAATGGATTTATAGGTGAATACAGCCACCTTGATGAAAAAGGTCTTATTAACAGCAGTGACGCGGCCTGGATAGGAAAAAACATCGAAGCAGGCGTGAAAGCACCAACTGCTGGTTTATACCAGTACGTTAAAGACGATGGTACTACCGGGCGTATAGGAGATGTTACGACTATCAGTGAGCGATTCGAGGCGTTGAGGGGTGGGATTGATATAAACGAGCTTATGCATCAGAACAATATAAATGTTGATCGGGCAAATAATGCGACTGACGAAACAGCAGCAGGTGTCCAGGAGGTATTTCAAACATTAACAAACCTGGCGGGAAATGATGACAAGCTTGCGCTGATATATAA
>JBATHJ010000205.1:0-5453 GCA_049666625.1 Gammaproteobacteria bacterium
GCCGATGCCTATGCCGCAGGCGAGCTCAAACACGGCCCGATCGCGCTCATCGACCAGGACATGCCGACGATTGCGATCGCCTGCATGGATGGCCACGAGGGCAAGATCAAATCCAACATCCAGGAAATCCTCGCGCGTAACGGCAAGGTGTATCTGTTTGCCGATGAGCGCATGGCACTGGACGATCTCGACAACTCCTGCCAGGTGATCCGGTTGCCGGCAATCGATGCCGAGCTGGCACCAATTCTGTACGCTGTACCGTTACAGTTACTGTCGTACTATGTCGCCGTAGGCAAGGGCACCGACGTTGACCAGCCACGTAACCTGGCGAAATCGGTGACTGTGGAGTAGCACCGCGCATTAGTGTCATTCTGATGAGCGTTTTTTGCGAGGAAGAATCTACAACCACCGAGGCATAAGATCCTTCGCAAAAGCGGCTCAGGATGACAGTGACGTTTTTTCTGTCATTCTGATGAGCGTTTTATGCGAGGAAGAATCTACGACCACCGAGGTATAAGATCCTTCGCAAAAACGGCTCAGGATGACACTGTGGCTTTCCCAGGCTGGCTTAATGCATCCCCCCCCAGATACACAAATCACGGTGTGCCTCACAATAAGTTCGTCTAAAAAATAGCTATGCAAACTAACCGATGCCACTGTGCAGTTCGTCGAACACAGGGGCGAGAATTTGCCGGTCACACCAAAAGTAAAGATGGATCGCAAGATAGTTCGGCTATGTGCCGTGCGCAGTGATTGTAACTATCTGTTATTAATGACAAAAAGCAGAAAAAGGCGCCAGCTTGAGGCAGTACTCTGAAGCTCAGAATGGTGATATTGCAGCTGCAATCATGCTAATCTTGCGCCTTGTATAACCGACCCAGGACACCATGCGCCGCAAGCTGTATATCAAGACATTCGGCTGTCAGATGAATGAATACGATTCTTCCCGCATCGCCGATGTGCTTGCACAATCCCACGATCTTGAACTGACCGCTAATCCCGAAGACGCCGATGTCCTGCTGCTCAATACCTGTTCGATTCGGGAAAAAGCCCAGGAAAAAGTGTTCTCGCAACTCGGCCACTGGAAAACCTGGAAACAGCACAAGCCCGACCTGGTGATCGGGGTTGGCGGTTGCGTTGCCAGCCAGGAAGGTGCGGCGATTCAACAACGTGCGCCTTATGTCGACATGGTGTTCGGCCCGCAAACCATACACCGTCTGCCTGACATGCTGCGCCGTGTGAGTGACACTGCTTCACACGGTCACACTAAAGTCGTCGACATCAGTTTCCCCGAAATCGAAAAATTCGACTGCCTGCCCGAACCCAGTGTGCACGGCCCGAGCGCCTTCGTGTCGATCATGGAAGGCTGCAGCAAGTACTGTACATTTTGTGTCGTGCCGTATACCCGTGGTGAAGAAGTCAGCCGGCCGTTTGATGATGTGCTCGCCGAAGTTGCCAGTCTTGCGGCGCGCGGGGTGCGCGAAGTGAACCTGCTGGGACAGAACGTGAATGCGTATAGCGGTGCGATGGAAGGCGAACAGGAAACCGCCGACCTTGCACTGCTGATTCATTACGTCGCCGCGATCGATGGCATCGACCGGATTCGGTTTACCACGTCACACCCGGTGGAATTTAATGACCGCCTGATCGAAGTTTACGCCGAAGTCCCCGAGCTGGTCAGTTTTTTACACCTGCCGGTACAGAGCGGTTCCGACCGTGTGCTGGCTGCGATGAAGCGCGGCCACAGTGCGGATGATTACCGCGACAAAATTAAACGCCTGCGCGAAGTGCGCCCGGATATTTCGATATCGTCCGATTTCATCATCGGCTTTCCGGGTGAAACCGATGAAGATTTTTTTGCCACCATGCAGTTGATCGATGATATCGGTTTTGACCAGTCATTCAGTTTTATTTACAGCGCACGTCCCGGTACACCCGCATCCGAGATGAACGATGACACCACCTTGCTGATTAAAAAACACCGGCTCTCCATTCTGCAGGATGTGATTGCAAAAAATTCAGCGGCAATCAGCACCGCCATGATCGGTAGTGTGCAGCGGATCCTGGTCGAAGGGCCTTCGCGCAAAACGCTCGAACTCAAGACTGCGCCGCAAATGACCGGTCGCACCGAGAACAATCGTAAAGTTAACTTTGACGGCAGTGAAAGCCTCACCGGCCAGTTTGTCGATGTGCGTATCACTGATCTATGGAGTAATTCATTCCAGGGCGAACTTGTGTCAGTCGTTGATAGCGCAGCCGCACGCACGCTAAACACCCCCCGCACTGCAAGCGAGGCCAGGACCGCCTGATGTCAAAAGGCCTGAGTTTTGAATTACAGCCAGAAGACAATGCGCGACTGGCAAACCTGTGCGGACAGTTCAATCAGCATTTGCACCAGCTCGAACATTTTTTCGGTGTCGGGATTGACTGTCGCGGCAACCAGTTCGAGGTGAATGCAAACAACGGCAATGCGCAGGCCGTGATGGATGCTGTTAAGGCGCTGTATGCCTATACCGAGGAAGAAATACTCACACCATCATCGGTGCAGTTATTTCTGAGTGAAGTCGGTGGTGATGATGCCAGCGCCGATGTCAAAAGCGAAAAGTCAGATGCTGATATCGATGACTGGGGCGTGAAAACCCGCAAAGGCACCATACGCGGACGCGGTAAACATCAGAAAGCCTATCTCAAACAAATCCAGAACAATGATCTGACCCTGGGCGTCGGTCCTGCCGGCACCGGTAAAACCTATCTTGCTGTGGCCTGTGCAGTGCATGCGCTGGAAAACGACGATGTCGAGCGCCTGATCCTGGTGCGGCCCGCGGTAGAAGCCGGTGAGCGCCTCGGGTTTTTGCCCGGCGACCTGGCGCAAAAAATCGACCCTTATCTAAGGCCGATGTACGACGCGCTTTTCGACATGATGGGCACCGACAAGGTGGCCAAGCTGATCGAGCGCAACATTATCGAGATTGCGCCACTGGCGTACATGCGCGGGCGCACGCTGAATGATGCGTTTATTATCCTTGATGAAGCCCAGAACACTACCGTCGACCAGATGAAAATGTTTTTAACCCGCATTGGTTTTGGTTCGCGCGCCGTAGTCACTGGTGATGTCACTCAGGTGGACTTGCCGCGTGAGAAAATTTCCGGCCTGCGCCATGCCATGCACCTGCTCGAAAATATCGAAAGCATTGGTATCACCCAGTTCGATGTGCGTGATGTTGTGCGCCATCCGCTGGTGAAAAAAATTGTGGATGCCTATGAAAAGGCAGAAGGCAGTTGAGCGTGGCACTGGATGTTGATTTTTCGGTTTCCGAGTCAGTCGCCACAGAAGACGATGAGGTGCCGCCGTGTCCGTCTTCAGATGTAATATGCAACTGGGCCCAACAGGCTTTCCTGGCGGATACTGATCGCGCTGCCAGTGTGCATATAGTCAGTGAAGCAGAAATGCAAAAGCTCAACCGCGACTGGCGTGGCAAGGACTATGCAACCAATGTGCTGTCCTTTCCGATGCAGCTGGATGACACTTTCGATGTCTCGCTGCTTAATGATGATGAAACTGCACAGGCAGCCCCGTTGGGTGATATTGCATTATGCGCTGGCGTCATCAACCGCGAAGCCGGCGAACAGCACAAGCCAGTTGAAGCACACTGGGCCCACATGGTGGTGCACGCTATGCTGCATTTGCAGGGCTATGACCATATCGATGACCAGGACGCTGACGAAATGGAAGCGCTGGAAATAAAAATCCTTCAAACACTGGGTTATGAAAACCCGTATCACACATCACATCAATGAAACTCAAAAACAAACAGGGCACGTGGTTTTCCGTCTGGTTAAAAAACCTTTTTTCTGGTGAGCTTGATGAACGCGCGCACCTGTTAAGCCAGTTGCGGGAAGCGCAGGGCAGAGGCGTGCTGGATGCAGATGCGCTGTCGATGATCGAAGGCGTGTTCCAGGTTTCCGAATTGCGTGTGCGCGACATCATGGTACCGCGGTCGCATATGGTGATTTTGCAGGGTGATGCCAGCGTAAAAGAAATGTTGCCGGTGATTGTCAATTCAGGTCACTCGCGTTTCCCGGTGATTGATGAAGGCCTGGATGATGTCGTCGGCATATTGCTGGCGAAGGACCTGATCCCCTATGCGGATGAAAGCAGTGGTGAAAAATTCGAACTGAAAGATATTTTACGTACCGCTGTGTTCGTGCCAGAAAGTAAACGGCTTAATGTATTGCTGAAAGACTTCCGCACCTCGCGTTATCACATGGCCATGGTGGTTGATGAATATGGCGGTATTTCAGGGCTGGTCACGATTGAAGACGTGCTTGAACAGATCGTGGGCGATATAGATGATGAACATGATGCTGCTGATGTAATCAATATCCGTCGTCACGGTTACCATCGCTATACTGTTCGCGGGCTCACGCCTATCGACGAGTTCAATACCTTCTTTGATTCCGGTTTCAGTGATGAACAATTCGACACCATCGCAGGACTGGTGACCAATGCCCTGGGGCATTTACCCGAGCGCGGTGAAGAAGTTGCGATAGAGCACTTTCAGTTCAAAATCATAAGCGCTAATTCACGGCGCATTAATAACCTGCAGGTAACACTGCTGCCGAAAGCGACTGAACAAAATGCTGCAGCCTGACCTGTGTTAAACAGATACAACATCAACGCCTGATGTTCAGCTTGAATCTACACCTGAATCACCGCTGGAATTATTTATTCAGCCTGCTCGCGGGCGGATTGATGGTGTTCGGCTATGCGCCGTTTAACCTTATCTGGCTGGTGTTCGTGTGTCTTGCCTGGCTGTTACTGCAATGGCGCGATGCATCAGCAAAACAGGCACTGCTGCATGGCTGGCTGTTTGGTATTGGTATGCAGGCGGCCGGTGTCAGCTGGATCTATGTCAGCCTGCATTACCACGGTGCGACGCCAACGCCGTTTGCAGTGCTGCTGATAGTGCTGTTATCCATGTATCTTGCTATTTATCCTGCGCTGGCTGGTTTCCTGGTGGCGCGTTTTTGCAGGCAGGGCGCGGCATTAAAACTGTTGCTGTTGTTCCCGGCGGCATGGGCACTCACCGAATGGTTGCAGGGCATTGTGATGACGGGGTTTGGCTGGATGCAAATCGGCTACACCCAGATCGATTTACCACTGGCAGGTTATGCGCCGCTTATCGGCGCCCAGGGCATCGGGCTGCTGCTGATGCTGAGTGCAGGCGCGCTGGTGTTGATGCTCAATAACGCCGGGTATCGCAATCCGCGCTTCTGGAGCACCACGGGCGTGCTGGTGGCCGCGATCTGGCTAGGCGGGTTCGGTTTCAAACAGGTCCACTGGACCCAGCCCGAAGGCGTGGCGATATCGGTTGCACTGGTGCAGGGCAACATCGCGCAAAAGCTCAAATGGCGCCGTGACATGCACGACAGCACCATGCTGCTGTATCGTG
>JBATHJ010000206.1:0-1848 GCA_049666625.1 Gammaproteobacteria bacterium
GTCATTAATTGCATCAGGTGACTCTGTATCATGTCACGCAAGGCACCTGACTTTTCATAATAGTTTGCGCGGTATTCGATACCGATTGTTTCAGCCACCGAAATCTGGATATGATCGATGTAATTCCTGTTCCACAACGGCTCCATAATACTGTTTGCAAAACGATACACCAGCAGGTTTTGCACACTTTCCTTACCGAGATAATGATCGATACGATATATCTGGTTCTCATTACACACCGCCAGCAATTCCTGGTTGAGTGCGTGCGCAGATTCCAGGTTCATGCCAAACGGTTTTTCGATAACAATACGCCTGTAACCATCCTGTTCACTTATCAAACCAGCAGCATCCAGCCCGTGCGCAACCCGTCCATACCAGCTCGGTGGTATGGCGCAGTAAAACATGGCGTTTTTACGATCACCCAGCAATTCCAGAGCCGACCCTATGTCAGCATAAATTTGATCATTGTCGAGATCACCGATGACCGATTTCATGCGTGATGCAAATACTTTCCATTTATCATCATCCATCGAAATTTGCGGTGAATATTCAGCCAGGCCTTCGCGTATTATCTGCAACCACTCAGCGTGTGTCTGGTTGCGTATAACACCAATGATACGGCTATCGGTATGTACCAGGCCGCAGTCGAACATGCGTATCAGTGCCGGAATAAGCTTACGCTTGGTTAAATCCCCGGTTGCACCAAAAATCACAATATTGGATGGATCAGCTGTCTCGATCGTTTGTCCCGCAGTTACCATAATTCGTATACCTGTGAATTCAATGTTGCTTTGCCCCGGTATGAATTAGCCAGGATTTACTAATTTGATTACAGCTTCCAGATCTCAGCGTTGTATTGTTGCATGGTACGGTCCGTCGAGAAGAACCCGCTTCTGGATGTGTTGAGGATACTCATACGCGTCCATGCATCACGGTCACGGAAGAAATCAGCAACGCTTTGCTGGCAATCTATATAACTGCGGAAATCCGCCAGTGTCAGCCAGGGGTCGTGCGGGTTCTTCAGTGAATTGATAACGTCGTCGAATATGTGCGGCTCAAACAGGTTGAAATGCCCGGATTCGAGCAAATGCATCACCGCAGCAAGATCGGGGTCGTTATCTATAACTTGCTGCGGCTGGTAATGCGCACGCATGGCGTCCACCTCACCCGCATTAAGGCCAAACAAAAAGAAATTATCTGCGCCCACGGCTTCGAGGATTTCAATATTGGCACCATCATAGGTGCCAATGGTAATTGCACCGTTCATCATGAATTTCATGTTCCCGGTGCCCGATGCCTCCTTGCCTGCAGTTGATATTTGTTCTGACAAATCTGTACCCGGACAAATTATTTCCATGCGCGAGACATTATAATTTGGCAAAAATGCCACTTTAAGCTTGTCACCAACTTCCGAATCACCATTAACTATTTCGGCAACATTGTTTACCAGCTTGATTATCAGCTTGGCCATATGGTAGCCCGGCGCCGCCTTGCCGCCGACAAGCACGCATCTTGGCGTCCAGTTATCGGTATCACCCTGTTTGATTCTGTTGTAGAGGTGAATGACATGAAGAATATTCAGCAATTGTCGCTTGTATTCATGCACACGTTTGACCTGCACATCAAAAATAGCATTGGTTTTAAACTCCACCCCTGTCTCGGCGTATACCATGTCTGCGAGGTTCTGTTTGTTCTGCTGCTTGATGTCATGCCAGCTGTGCATAAATTCAGCGTTGCCGCGGTTTAAACTCTCTTCCAGCTTTTTAATATGGCCAAGATCAGCCACCCACTCCGGCCCGATGGTGCTGGTGATCAGGTCGCGTAGCAAAGGATTTGCATGTGCCAGCC
>JBATHJ010000207.1:0-4312 GCA_049666625.1 Gammaproteobacteria bacterium
CCTCCACACTGTCACAGGTACCGTATATAGATGGCGGCGCACCTGCTGCATCACATAACTCCAGTGCATGATCTAGCGTGTCACCATCATTATTATGGCCCGGGTTTGCATGTGCAGTTTGTGCATACATATTCACTATAATGAATAAAGCACCTGCAATCACTATGGTCAGCGCATGGCGTAGATAGTGACTATGGCCCTGTATAAAAGCCAGGTTTAACCGAATGTAACTCGTGTTGATGCTGCTCATGTTTAACTCCATTTCATACTATGACGCTCATACCGCCTGGTGTTCGCTGGTATTTAGAACCCTCAAATAAGAATTGCGTAACAAACCGGATTTTTGTGGCGCACAATCCTGATTAGTCTTGACGTAATAAACTGCACCCGCTTTATCCTTATGCGCACAGCATCCTGCACAATCTTGCCGATAAATTTTAATTTAACTCTAACATCATCGGTGGCTTTGGTGGCGCTACAGGAGTATCGCAAGCATCACCGACACCATCATTATCAGTGTCCTGCTGATCCGGGTTAGACAACAGCGGACAGTTATCCTCGACTGTCGTTGCTGTCGTTGGCCCTGCTGGATCACCCGGACAATTTATCATTACAAGTGTGCCATAGCCGTCAGCATCGCGGTCGACACACATGTCCTCATCTGCATCACGACAACCATCGTCGTCTATATCGTTACCGGTCTCCGTAATATCTCGTAGCCAGTTGACCGCCGGCCCGTTGGGGCAGATATCGGCACCATTATTTTTGCCATCGCCATCAATATCGGGGTCGCAGGCATCGCCCATACCATCCCCATCCAGGTCCGCCTGGTTCCAGTTAGCCGTGGTCGAACAGTTGTCACAGGCATTGCCCACATTATCATCATCACTATCCATATCGACCGGCAGGTTCGGGTTTGTTGCCTGGTTTGCAGTCTCAGAATTATCATTGATACCATCACAATCAAAATCAGTGGTCATCTGGCAGTACACGCAGTTTGAGCCTGCACCACCACAGGCAGCCGTGGTGACAGAAGTCGGCGTCGGTGGATGGCCGCTGACATCGCAGGAAGATTCGTTCGTTAAGACACAGCTGCGATGTGCGATACATTCCTCCACACTGTCACAGGTACCGTATATAGATGGCGGCGCACCTGCTGCATCACATAACTCCAGTGCATGATCTAGCGTGTCACCATCATTATTATGGCCCGGGTTTGCGTGTGCAGTGTGTAGTGGTATTAGTAGCACGGCCAGGAAAAAAGCAATGGTTGTCATCCTGACAATACCAGTGTTGGCAACCGGGTAAGGTGGTGTTTTTACGTGGCCCTGCAATGAATGATATATGCGCATTAATTTTTCGCCTTTTTTTATTAGAGTGGTAATACTTAAATCCATTACTATGTACTGTATTGCATGTATTCATCTATTGTCGCGAGTATATAATTCAGTATCAGCAGAATACCCTTCGCCATATTCGCTAAAGCTACCACTCATTTTTAAAAATCATTCAACCATAGCCGGTTTGCACCGCCGCCGGCGCTATCGTTTGCACTCAGGATATCGGGGTCGCCGTCTTTGTCCATATCGACAAATAATACCGAGAACGTATCATCACTGCCTATAGTTTGACCTGCACTGCTAAACACTCCGGTATGCAGGCGTTGATTGAACCAGACGCCATTGGCGGCGCCTTCATTGCCGGTGACCAGGTCAAGGTCACCATCGCCGTCGATATCCGCCAGGGTGACTGAATTGGTATTATTATTGCCCCCGATTGCCTGCGCCACGGCATCTTCGCTGAAGTTACCGGCTGTATTGCGCCACACACGGTTAGGCGCGCCGAAAACGGCCTCTACTATATCTGCATCGTTGTCGTTGTCGATATCACCCAATACGATAGATGTAGTGGTTACTGCCCCGCCCATACTCTGGCTGGGAGCACCAAACGTGCCAGTATTACTACCACTCGCATCACCACCATTCAGGTAAACGCGATTTTCGGCTACTGAATTACCAGTTATGATATCGAGATCCAGATCACCATCGACATCTGCCAATACAACTGTATTGGTATTATCGCCATCTGCCAGCGAAGACATATTTGCACTATTAAAAACACCCGTACCAGAATTACGCCAGATGATGTTGTCTCCAAGAATATTTCCGGCGATGATATCGACATCGTTATCATTATCGATATTGCCGATGGCTATCGAGGTGGTGAAGCTGCTACCGAATTGATTACCGGGAGTAAACAACCCCGTGTTAGTGCCACTGTTTATCCATACCTGGTTCGCTTGCCCAATAGTATTACCTGCAATGATATCCAGGTCACCATCACCATCGACATCCGCCAGGGCGAGTGATGTAGTTGCAGCATTACCCAGTTCCTGCCCGGTGTCGGTAAACACACCGCGCTTATCTGATAGATACACCCTGTTTGGCTCAGCGTTATTGCCGGTGACGACATCTTCGAAGCCATCGCCATTAACATCGCCATGCGCGATAGCACGGCTGGTATTACTGCCCAATGCCTGATTGGAGTCAATGAAATAAGGCAGCAACGGGGTGCGTAGAGAATTCAACCAGATAGTATCGATAGAACTACCACCTGTTGATGTAACAACAAGATCGGTATCTGTATCTGCATCAAAATCACCCAGAGCGAGCGAGGATGTATCATCACTAACACTGTTGTTTGTATTCAACTGCTGTCCTGAATCAATAAACACGCCAGCACCATCATTGAACCATACTCGATCGGGCTGGTTTCGATTACCTGAGACTATATCGGTGTCACCATCCTTATCTGCATCGACTGCAACCAGCGTTTCAGTATCACTAGTACCCAGGGTTTGCGCCACGGCATCTTCACTAAAATTGCCTTTGCCATCGTTGCGCCAGACACGGTTGGCGCCATTGGTGTTGCCGGTAATTAAATCGAGATCATTATCGCTGTCGATATCAGCCAGTACTACCGCACGCGTGTCACCGTTGCCCAGCGCCTGGCCAGAATCGGTAAACACGCCTGCCTGCCCCATCGCGTTATTGATATTATTAATCCATATACGGTTTGCACCATTATTCCCGGTCACCATGTCCTGATCACCATCATTATCTATATCTGCCATTGCCACTGAAGCAGTATCACCACCGGCGAGTAGCTGTCCCGAATCAGTGAAACTGCCTGCACCGTTGTTCAACAATACCTGGTTAGCACCATCCAGACCGACAATGACATCTACGCCATTCATATTATCAACATCTGCCAGCGCGACTGTCTGCGTACCTGCAACCGATGTAAACGAAACAGGTTGTGCCTGCGCTGCAAAGCTGCCACTGCCGTTATTTAAAAAAACGAGGTTAGTTGCCGAATTACCGATAACGATATCCGGGCCATTGGCGCCATCTATATCTGCTACCGCGACCGAGGTATTGGTAGCATTACCGAGTGCCTGCGAGGTAGTGAAGTTATTTGAAGTATTAGTGGCATCATCCAGCCACGCAGCTGGACCATTATTCAGAAGTATGGCGTTATCACCGCTGGTGTTAATCCTGACGATATCGATATCGTCGTCATCATCCAGGTCCGCTGCGGCAACGGCGACTGTGCTGGAAGCTGCTGTCAATGGCGAAGGAATCACTTCACCAAACGTTGGGGCAATGTCTATACCATCACCCAGCGGTTCACCTGCGCGACCGGTTTCTATCGAGAAAATGATATCTCCCGAAAGATTTTCGAGGATATCAAGACCTGATGGCGCAGTGCGCCCAGTCTTATTTGAATCAAATGTACCGGCTATATGGAAGTGGTAACTAGTCGGTACTACATCATTAATGGTTATCTCAACTTCATTGACTGAGTTGCCGATACTCATTGTTGAGAATGGGCCCATATTGTCACCCGCAACTGGCAGGAAAAAGACATCACTTGCCACTGAACTACGTAGATCAACTTCCTTATCGAAAGGTATCGTGATGACGTCGCCATCACCAAAGCCATCATTATCTTTATCTTTGTATATGGCCGCACCCAATACCTGCGGCACATTATTGATTATAAAATCTGCTGCGGTTGCTACTGGATCACCTGTATTGCCCACCACATCGGTGGCTACAATTTGTAAGCGGCAGCGACGACAATCGGAAACTGCGTTGGTATCCAGCATGAATTCGCCAGTATCAGGAGCCCTGTCGGCTATTGTGGTGCCAAATGTTTCCCCGGAATCACTGGAGAGAAGAATATTGACCGTGCTTTTATTTGACTCATCAGTTGTCCAGTTGATCGTTGCAGTACCTATGATCTCACC
>JBATHJ010000208.1:0-11135 GCA_049666625.1 Gammaproteobacteria bacterium
CGGCGCTGGCAGTGCTGGAACCACACTGCGTCAGCACTGCCGGCGAGCTGCGTCAGGCCGCTGCGGGTAAAATCCTGTTACAATCTGTCACCTCGCTGGAGATTTCATCCAGCGCCATACGGCAACAGTTTCAGGCCGGGCAGAGTATTCGCTACCTGTTGCCCGAAGCCGTGTATGAAACCCTGTTGAAAACACATGACGGAGCTGACCCGAACACATGAGCGTAGATGAACTCAGAACACTGGTGCGCAATGCGCTGGAAGACCTGAAAGCCAAAGATATTGTAGAACTTGATGTTAAAGACAAAACCAGCGTAACTGATTTCCTGTTTATCGCCAGCGGTACCTCCAGCCGCCATGTCAAATCGATTGCCGATAATGTCGTGCTCGAAGCCAAGCACGCCGGCCTGCTGCCACTGGGCGTGGAAGGTGAAAACGAAGGCGAATGGGTGCTGGTCGACCTGGGCGATGTCATTGTGCACGTGATGCAACCGCAGGCGCGGGAATTTTATGACCTGGAAAGCCTGTGGCGTCTCGATGTGCTCAAGCGCGAGCGGCAGGATGCTTCCTGAGCAGGTTATAGATTCGAGGCTAGATTCAGGACCAGCAGCAAGCGCAATTCTGTGCAAATACATTTAATCGCCATCGGCCACAAAATGCCGGCCTGGGTTGACGCAGCCTGTGATGATTTTATTCGCCGCATGCCGCCGGAAATCAGGCTCAAAGCAAAATTATTGCCGCTGATAAAGCGCGGCAAAAATCCTGACATCGAACGTATCAAGCGTGACGAAAGCACAAAACTGCAACAGGCCATTCCTGATGGCTGTATCAGCGTGCTGCTGGATGTCGGTGGTAAACGCATGTCGACTGAAAAACTCGCCGATGTATTACAAAACTGGCTGCAAAGCGGGCAGGATATCGCCATCGTGATTGGCGGGCCCGACGGCGTATCCGATGAATTCAGGCAGGCGGCCGGCATCAAGCTGTCTTTGTCTGAGCTGACATTCCCGCACACCCTGGTCCGCGTCATGCTGTGTGAACAGTTGTACCGTGCGTGGAGTATTCTCGCCGGACACCCGTATCATCGTGCCTGATATGCCACTACCTGGTACAGAGTTACCTGAAATAATCCTGGCATCCGCATCGCCACGACGGGCAGAGCTGTTGCAACAGATCGGGGCGCGCTTTCAGCTCATACCGGTGGATATTGATGAAAGCCTGAACCCGGGTGAAAGCGGCATCGACTTTGTCATGCGCCTCGCCTGCGAAAAAGCCCGGGCAGGCGCGCAACAGGCACAGCTGAAATCACTCGATTACCCGGTGCTGGGGGCCGACACTATTGTTGAGCTCGAAGGTGAAATTCTGGGTAAACCGGAAAACCCGGCACAGGCGCGTGAGATGCTGGGGAAGCTGTCAGGCACAAGCCATCGCGTACATACCGCGATTGCGCTGGTCACTCATGGCGGCGTACCGCTGACCGCGCTGAGCACCAGCGTGGTTGAATTTGGCGAGCTTACGCAGGCGGATATCGAACACTATGTCGACAGCGGTGAACCCCTGGACAAGGCAGGCAGCTACGCAATTCAGGGCGTAGCTGCGCAGTTTGTGAAATCGCTCAGCGGCAGTTACTCGGGGGTGATGGGGCTGCCGCTGTATGAAACTGCACAATTGCTGAAAACTTGTCACGGCTCGCGTTAATCGCCGAGGTTTTCAGGCTATGATCCTGTTACAGAATTATTATTTTGAGTTGTATGTATGAGCGTGAGTAAGGAAGTTCTGATAAATGTCACTCCTCAGGAAACCCGGGTAGCCATACTGGAAAATGGCATGTTGCATGAGCTCTATATCGAGCGCAGCCGCAGTCGTGGACTGGTGGGCAATGTCTACAAGGGCGTCGTTGCACGGGTATTGCCGGGCATGGAAGCGGCGTTTATAGAAATTGGACTCGAACGCGCAGCATTTCTGCATATTTCAGACATGGCGCTGAGCACCAGGCTACAGGCCGAGAATAACGGCCAGTTGCATATTAATCGTGTACTGCAGGAAGGCCAGGAACTGCTGGTACAGGTAATCAAGGACCCGCTGGGCACCAAGGGCGCACGCCTGACGACAAATATCACCGTGCCTTCGCGTTACCTGGTGTTCATGCCAAACTCGGACAACATCGGTGTCTCATCGCGCATCGACAGCGACGAAGTCCGCGAACGTTTGCGTAACATGCTGATCAATCATGAAGACCGTGATGCTGGCATGGGGTATATCCTGCGTACCGCAGCAGAAGTGGCGAGCGAGGAATCGATTTCGCGAGACATCAAGTATCTCAATCGCCTGTGGAAAAAAATTCACGACTGCTCCGATGTCAGGCCGGGCGATGTGGTTCACCGTGATCTGCCATTGTACCTGCGTGTTTTGCGCGACATGGTCGACGAAGATCTTGAAAAAATTCGCGTCGACTCGCGCGAGACCTACCTCATCATGCAGGAATTCGCCAACGAATACGTGCCCGAGGTCGCCGAACTGATTGAGCATTATCCCGGTGAACGCCCGATTTTCGATTTGCATAATGTCGAAGATGAAATTCAGAAAGGCCTGGAGAAAAAAGTACATCTGAAATCCGGCGGCTACCTGATCATTGATCAGACCGAGGCGATGACCACCATTGATGTCAACACCGGTGGTTTTGTCGGCAGCCGCAATCTTGAAGAAACAATTTTTAAGACCAACCTGGAAGCCGCGCAGGCCATCGCGCGGCAACTGCGTCTACGCAACCTGGGCGGCATAATCATTCTTGATTTTATTGACATGGTGGAAATGGAGCACAAACTCCAGGTGGTGCGTGCGCTGGAGAAGGCGCTGGAAAAAGACCACACGCGCACGCAGGTATGCGATGTTTCACCGCTCGGGCTGATCGAAATGACACGCAAGCGCACACGCGAAAGCCTGGAGCACGTGTTGTGCGGTGTCTGTCCCACCTGCGAAGGGCGTGGCACGATAAAAACCGCAGAAACAGTCTGCTATGAAATCTTCCGCGAAATATTACGCGAGGCGCGGCAATTTGATGCCAAAGAACTGCTGGTGCTGGCTGCACAGGAAGTTGTTGACCTGCTGGTGGATGAAGAATCCGGCAGTCTTGCAGAACTTGAAGGTTTTATCGGCATACCGATCAAGTTCCAGGTGGAAGCACTGTTTACTCAGGAGCAATACGACGTTGTTATCATGTAGTCACGTCGCATAAACCGCACAGGTATAAAATAGCTTCTCATGGGCTGGCTTGCCAAATTTCGCGTTTGTCTGATGACAACTGCAGCGATTCTTATCATTACACTTGCAGTAGCATTTAGTGTATTGCGGGCGGTATTGCCGCATGCAACAGGTTATCTCGCTGAAGTCGAACAGGTACTGGAAAAACAGCTTGGGCTGCCGGTCGATATCACCGCGCTGGATACAGATATGCGCTGGCTGACCCCGCGACTGAAATTGCTCGGTGTGAAAGTGTACAATGCTGATGGTAAAACCGTGCTGATCGAATTTAGCGACGCGGCGTTTGCATTATCCTACCTCGATTCAATTCGATTCATGTCACCGATGATCGGTGATGTCAGTCTCTCCGGCGCCGACCTTTCGCTCGAACGTGATCCCCAGGGCCACTGGTTTTTACAGGGGATCCAGATTGCCGCGTCTGATAGCGAGCAGATATCGGATGAACTGGTCAGCCTGATCGGTAATATGAATTTCTCCCTGCAGAGCAGCCATCTGCATTTGCGCGATCATACCCATGCGCTGGAAGATATGGACTTTCAGAATATTAATGTGCAGGTAGAAAACCTGCTGGGTACCCACAGTTTTCAGGTGCGGGTTGATTTGCCCGAACGTTATGGCGCCAGGCTGCATGTGATTGCCGAGATCAACGGCGATCTGTCAAAACTGGAAACCGCCAGTGCCGAAGTCTATATCAATGCAACATCACTACAGCTCAATCCCGTGTTCGACAAACTCGGGCTCGATGATGTCATTAGTGCCAACGGCCTGGCGACCACCGAGGCATGGCTGACGATTGATAACAAGCGCGTCAAACAGTTCAGGTCGCGTGCTGCCTTTACAGATCTGGAGCTTCGTACGCCACAGCAGGCGCAAAGCTGGCGCGTTGATGCTTTGTCAGCAGACGTTCTCTGGCAGCAATACGCAGATGCATGGCGACTCGATGTGGTTAATTTTAAAATGCGGAAAAACGGTATTGACTGGGCGCAGGCAGGTAATTTATTGCTCAGACAAAACGCCCTGGCTGGATACCAGGTGACGGCAACGTATTTCAGGCCCGCAGACCTGACCGGTGCCGTTGCACTGATCCGGGATGACAGGTATATCGATATGTTGAATACGGTCACTACATTGCAGCTGCAGGGTGATATCTATAATCTGAATATTTCACTTCCGCCGAAAGAGACCGGCGATACTGATAATGTTTTCGAAGTGAGCGCCCAGTTTCAGGATGCCGGCTTTACACTATCTGAACAGAACATTTCGATTAAAGGTATCGATGGTAAGTTGCATTACATAGATAATGAGGCACAGTTGCTGCTGGCAAGCAGTGACATCACCGTAGGACTTGAAACCGTCTTCCGTCAACCGCTGGTATTACAGACACTCGAAGCCAGTCTTACCGCCACGCGAGACACTCGCCACTGGCAGATCAATGCTGATTCTATCCTGATGAAAAACGCGGATATTGATACCCGCTCGCGCCTGTTCGCTATTTTGCCTGATAAGGGCGATATGTATCTTGATATGCAAACTGATTATCAGAATGCAGACGGTTCGGCGGCGCTTAAATATTATCCGGCAGGCATCATGTCGGAACAGGTCGTTGCATGGCTGGATACGTCCCTGTCCGGGGGATACGTTGATTCAGGCAGTTTTATTTTCAAGGGCAATACAGCAGCATTTCCATTTACCGAAAATGAAGGTGTAATGGAAGTGTTGTTTCAGCCACGTGATGCCACGCTCAAGTTTTTGCCGGACTGGCCCGCAATTGAAAATCTTTCTGCCAGTGTGCGTTTTCATAACAAGTCGTTACAAATTAGCAATGCCTCCGCGCGCGTGTACCAGGGCAGTTTAAAAAATGCGAACGCGACTATCGCTAACCTGGATGCGATACAGATCGAGATTGATGGCGATATTCACGGCCCGGCCGGCGATATTCAACAGTACATCTGGGACAGTGGTTTAGACGACATACTGGGGGACGCCATGCGCCAGTTCCAGATGTCGGGCGACATCGATATTTATCTTCTGCTTTCCATCCCGCTTGGTAACAAAGACAAGGGTGTCGCGACCGTGGGTACGGTGAAGTTTGGCGATAATGTGCTGGGATTTCCTGCCATGCAATACCAGCTTGAACACGTGTCGGGCGAACTGGACTTTACTAACCGATCGATACAATCAGACAATATGACGGCAAGCTTTGAAGGCGCGCCTGTCAGTATTAATGCCGTAACAGTTAAATCGCCACGCAATGAAGTCGTATTTAATATCAGTGGCAAATGGTCTATCGATAACATGCTTGCGCGTTTTCAGTCGATACCGCAGGACTGGTTTGCCGGCGAGTCAGAATGGGATGTGGCAGTGCATGTGCCGTTGGCATCCGGCCAGGATGTCAACGTAAGCCTGTCGTCGTCATTACTCGGTACGTCAATCGCGCTGTCGGACAAGTTAAGCAAGGGCGCGACAAAGAAACTCCCGCTGCAGCTGAATGTTAAATTGCTGGGTGAGGCATTGCAGTTGACGGCGCGATCTAAAAATGTATTCGATGTGTTTGCTAATCGCGATGAGGTCAGTCGCTGGCATACAATGGTAGATTCACCCTGGTTAAAAGGCGAGATTGAATTTGACCAGGGCCTGTCTTCGAAATCGACGATAGACATGAATATAGAGTATGCAGATCTGTATGCCCTGGCCAAAACACAGGGCGCGGGCACAAACGAATCCGGATTAAAGCCGGCAGAGTTGCCATCACTGAAGTTACGTGCAGACACGCTTGACTGGGATGCGTGGAAATTAACTTCGGTAGAGCTGAGCACCTTGCACCATAGTCATGGCATGTTGATAGAAAACATCAGCCTGACTGCGCCGGCGATGACGCTGACTGGCAAAGGCAGCTGGTTGAGCAGCTGGCAGCAGCCGCATGATACTAATTTTAAACTCAAGGTACACAGTGACAACCTGGGTGAGACGCTGGTCGGGCTGGGCTATCCACGAAATGTCGACCGCGGCCAGCTATCGGCCGATATCGACTGGCAATGGCTGGCTGAGCCATATCGTTTTTCTCTGTCGGTAGTGTCTGGTGTTGCCAGTTTTAAACTCGAGGATGGCGCTATACTTGATGTAAAGCCAGGCGCGGGTGGCAGGCTGCTGGGTCTGCTGAATGTACTGCATTTGCCGCGGCGACTGCTGTTTGACTTTGATGATGTTTACAAAGACGGGTTTGTGTTCGACACTATCACAGGCGATATGGAATTTGCTGCGGACAATGCAAGCACGCGAAATGTGCTTATCGAGGCAGCATCAGCTAATATCCTGATGAATGGTCGAATTGGACTGGAGGCGGAAGATTATGATCTTGAAATGGAAGTGCGACCAAACTCGTCGGCTGCGACATTTACCGGAGGCACGCTTGCTGGTGGCCCTGTGGTGGGTGCCGGGCTGGTATTGCTTGAGAAGCTGTTTGGAGTTGATAAGCTTGCGCGTGAGAAATATTCGATTACCGGGCAATGGGACAATCCGGTTATTGTTCAGACAAAGAAACGCAAGCCAGCCAGCGCGACTGATGAAAATGCAGGCATATAAACAGCGCACAGCATGGCTTGTGCACCGGGCTGCCAATCTGGCATTGATAATTTTTGTGTCGGCAGTCCTGCCTCAAACGAGTTATGCGATAGAATCAACGGCTGGCGACAGTGGAATGCAGTTGCGCGCAGAACAATGGGAAGCTGCCCGGGAAGGTGAGCGCATACTTGCACTGCCAGTGCTGCAGCAACTGGTCAACCGCTGGGATGCACATCCAGGTCAGAAGATAGAGTTGCGTTATCCGGGTGGCGAGGAAGGTGAGCTCTGGGTAGGTGAACTTGGCGACTGGCTGGTCTCGCTCGGTGTTGAATCCAGCGCCATGGTGGCCGTGCCCGGTAGTGGACAGGCCGACATAATCCATTTTCAAATAATACAAGCTGGAGATTGAAACAGGTGAGTAAGGTTGCAGCCATACAGATGGCATCCGGGCCGAATGTCAAAGCGAATATGGCAGAGGCAGAAAAACTGATTTCAATCGCAGTGCAACAGGAAGCAAAGCTGATTGTGCTGCCGGAAAATTTCGCCATTATGGGTATGAGCGAAATGGACAAGGTCAATGCCGCTGAACAGCCGGGCAACGGGCCGATACAAAATTTTCTGAAAGAACAGGCGCGCAAGCATCATGTCTGGATTGTCGGCGGTACGGTGCCGATGGCGTCAGATGATGTTGGCCGGGTGTACGCCGCCAGCATGCTGTATAACGACAGCGGCGAGGAAGTCGCGCGGTATAACAAGATTCATCTTTTCGATGTCACCATCGAAGCTAATAATGAAAGCTATACCGAATCAGAAACCACGGTGCCCGGTGATGAAGTTGTTGTGGCGGATACGCCGTTCGGAAAAATTGGTATGGCAGTGTGTTATGACCTGCGTTTCCCCGAGATATTCAGGGCCATGGCTGACGCCGGCATGGAAATATGTGTATTGCCTTCATCGTTCACCAGCTTGACAGGCAAGGCGCACTGGGAGTCATTATTACGCGCACGCGCGATTGAAAATCTTTCGTTCGTGATTGCAGCTGCCCAGGGCGGGTATCATGTAAGCGGTCGTGAAACCCACGGTGACAGTATGATCATTGATCCCTGGGGCGTGGTGCTCAACCGTTTGCCGCACGGCACCGGTGTGGTGGTTTCAGAAATCAATATGAAAATGCTGGAGCGGACACGCAAGGCGTTCCCTGTGCTCAATCATCGTCGCATTGATTGTAAAATCTAGAACACTTGTCTAATTTAATTGCTGTAGCCAGATTCGAAACACTGTCAGTTCTGCGCCCGGTCTTCCTCTGACGTTTTCATCGATGCCAGTGCCTGCTGGTCGCTGAGTGTGTGCAGGTATTTGAATAGTTTTCTCGCGGAAGCCGGTGGCTTGCCGGCGTCCTGTTCGCGTTTGCTGGCGCGAACCAGCTGATTGATATACTGGCGGTCGATGTCGGGATACATGTCTATCAGTTCGGTGACGACGCGGTTGTCACCTCTTAACAGGCGGTCGCGCCATTGTTCGGTCTGTTTGAAGCGGACCGCGCTGGAATCATGCTGGTGTTTAATCACCGCGAGCTGCTTTTCAATGCTTTCGCTGTCGACATTGCGCATCAGCTTGCCAATGTACTGGCGCTGGCGTTTGATAGCACCACGCGCACTCAGTTTTCTGCCTTCATAGATGGCGTTGGCGAGCGCTTCGGGCAGTTCTATTTTCTCCAGTTCTGACAGCTGCAAATTCAATAACTGCTCGCCGAGTTTGCGCAGCGCATCGCACTCGCGCTTGACCTGTGATTTGCTGACATAGTTGTCATCTTCCTGCTGGTTATCATCATGCTGGTCCATCAAAGCACCCGTTTGCCATTCAGCGTAAGGGTATCGATGCGCATGAGAGTATCACTGTCGTCATCTTCGATGAGTTCGATTTTTACCGGTGTGTATTGATATTCGGGAGCCAGCCATAAGCGCGTAGTGCGCTCGCCGGACTGGCGCTCGACAACCAGGGTGGTGATATCGCGGCCGCCGATGGTCAGGGTGTCAGTACCTGCGCGTTTGAATGTATAGTGTTTGAGCTCGTCCTTGCTAAGCACGGCATAATCCATTACCTCGTTGTTTCGTGCTGCATCGCGCATTAATGAAAGCTGAAACGAGAGTGCATCACGCACGTTGGCACCTACGTTAAAAGTAATTGCCTTGCCGGCATGGCTGCCGCTTGCCACACCGTCACCGGGTTCTGCCGGCCATTGAATACTGAGCTGGGTATTGCGGTCGCGCTTGCTACCTTCGTGGATATAACTGTAACGCTGCAATTGAAGTTCACCATTGCTCAGGTTCAACCAGCTGTCTTCCTTGATCCGGTCTTTGCGAAACAGCGCAAAAAAACCGGTCAGCTCGGTGCGCATGGAGAAATGTGCGCTGCCTGCATCCTGCTCTAACTGGTAAGTGGTGCGGCCGATATCGCTGTCGTATTTTTCGACCTTATACACCGCGGTAAAATCCAGCAGCGCGTCGGCACGCACATGCGATGACAGCATTGACAGGGCGAGGATGAAAAACAGCTTAAAGAATTTTGCAGGTGACATTTTTGGCATCAGTTATCCGGCGTTAGCAGTTGCTGGTTTTTCCACTGGCAGGCTGCATTCAGCGGTTTGTTATCGAAATAAAGTTGCGCGCCACTAAACCCAAGCCGGCCCTCAATGTACCATTGTATGACCATGGGATAAATCACATGTTCAGCCTGCAGCACACGCTTCGCCAGGGTTTTTTCCGTGTCATCGGGTTTTACCGCGACCTCGGCCTGTAATACCACGGCGCCGCTATCGAGTTCGGCACTGACAAAATGCACACTGGCGCCGTGCCGTGTGCTGCCGGCGGCAAGCGCACGGCGGTGGGTATGCATGCCTTTGAAGGCGGGCAGCAGTGATGGATGAATATTGAGTATACGGTTGGCATAGTGCGCGATAAAGCCCGCGCTGAGAATGCGCATGAAACCGGCGAGCACGACAAAATCGACCTTGAGTGCGTCGATCTGCTGCATTAGCTCGGCATCGTATTGCTCGCGGGTTTGCTCCGCTGCGGCCTCGATCACCCTGCATGGAATACCGGCACGCGCGGCGACAGTCAGTCCCGCGGCATCTGCGCGGTTGCTGATCACAGCAGCAATACTGCCGGTGATTTTGCCTGACGCGATGGCATCGATAATGGCCTGCAAATTGCTGCCCCGTCCCGAGATCAGCACGACGAAAGATTTCATTTTCGAACCTGTCAGTGTCGCGAATCCCGCCTCAGGCGATGATCACGTCGCTGTCACCGTCCGTGGCTTCAACCTGCCCCAGCAGCCAGGCAGTTTCACCCGCCTGGTTAAAGGCTTTAATCGCGGCCTCCGCCTGTTCGGCACTGACAATGACCACCATGCCGACACCGCAATTGAAGGTGCGGTACATTTCAGTATTTTCGATATTGCCTGCCTGCTGCAACCAGGCAAACGCGGGCGGGAACTGCCAGCTGTCGCGCGCAATCGCTGCGCGTGTGCCCGCGGGCAATACCCGGGGAATATTTTCCAGCAGGCCGCCACCGGTAATGTGCGCCATGGCGTGCAACGGAATTTGCTGCAACACGCTGCGTATCGACTGGACATAAATCCGGGTCGGTGCAAGCAGGGCTTCACCCAGCGTGACATCGCCGCAGGGCGCACCCAGATCCGCGGCGCTGACTTCGATCACCTTGCGCACCAGTGAATAGCCATTGGAATGCGGGCCGCTGGAGGCGAGTGCAATCATCGCATCGCCCGCTTTGACCTGGCTGCCATCGATGATCTCGGCTTTTTCCACCACGCCGACACAGAAGCCGGCGAGGTCATAGTCACCGGCCTGGTACATGCCCGGCATCTCGGCGGTTTCGCCACCAATCAGCGCCGCGCCGGACTGGCGACAGCCTTCAGCAATGCCGGCGACGACGTCGGCAGCGATCTCGGTATCGAGCTTGCCGGTGGCGTAATAGTCGAGAAAAAACAGCGGCTCGGCGCCGAGCACCAGGATGTCGTTGACACACATCGCCACCAGGTCGATGCCGATGCTGTCGTGTTTGCCAAGTTCGATGGCAAGCTTGAGCTTGGTGCCGACACCGTCGGTGCCGGACACCAGAACGGGCTGGCGGTAGCGGTCGGTGGGCAGTTCGAACAGCCCGCCAAACCCGCCGATGCCACCGAGCACACCTTCACGATGGGTACTGGCAACACTGCCGCGGATTTTTTCGACAAGGGCATTGCCGGCGTCGATATCGACACCGGCGTCACGGTAACTAAGAGCGGGGCTGGAAG
>JBATHJ010000209.1:0-13605 GCA_049666625.1 Gammaproteobacteria bacterium
GACACCGCCGACGGCATTGTGATTACACCCTCGCACAATCCGCCGCAGGATGGCGGTTTCAAATACAACCCGCCCAACGGCGGACCTGCCGATGTCGATGTGACCTCGGGTATTCAACAGCGCGCCAATGAAATTCTCGAGAATGAAATGCGCGATGTTGTGCTGCTCGATTATGAAGCCGCGTTAAAAAGTAACTTCATACACGCTTACGATTTCGTCACGCCTTATGTCGAAGCGCTGACAGATATCATCGACATTGAAGCGATAAAATCAGCCGGTCTCAATATCGGAGTTGACCCCCTCGGCGGCGCCAGTGTTGCGGTGTATCAGAAAATTAACCAGCGTTATGGTTTGAACATGACGATCGTCAATCCGAATATCGACCCGACCTTTTCATTTATGACGCTGGACCACGATGGCAAGATTCGCATGGACTGCTCCAGCCCCTATGCCATGGCCTCACTGGTGGCGTTGAAAGATCGCTTTGATATTGCGTTCGGTAACGATGTCGACTCGGACCGGCACGGCATTGTCACGCCTTCTGCCGGGCTGATGAACCCCAACCACTACCTGGGTGTGGCCATCAGCTACCTGTTTAACCAACGTAGCGACTGGAAGCAAAACGTCAATGTTGGCAAAACCCTGGTGTCGAGTGCGATGATCGACCGCGTTGCCAGCCATCTGAACAAAACCGTGTTCGAGGTCCCGGTCGGCTTCAAATGGTTTGTCGATGGCCTGTTAAACGGCACGCTTGGCTTCGCCGGCGAAGAAAGCGCCGGTGCCTCGTTCCTGCGTTTCGACGGCAGCGTCTGGACCACGGACAAGGACGGCATCATTCTTAATTTACTGGCGGCCGAAATCCGCGCAAAAACCGGCAAGGACCCGGCGCAGCTTTATCATCAGCTCGAGCAGCAATTTGGCACCTCGTATTACAGCCGGGTAGATGCGCCCGCGTCTACCGAGCAAAAACAGGCCATCCAGTCGCTCGATCCTGGCAGTGTCAGCCTGGAAACCCTGGCAGGTGAAGCAGTAGACAATATTCTGACCACGGCAGCGGGCAATGGCGAATCCATTGGCGGTGTGAAAGTCGTTGCTAAAAATAGCTGGTTTGCACTGCGCCCATCGGGCACTGAAGCTATCTATAAAATCTATGCGGAAAGTTTTATATCAGAGGAACATTTGAATACTGTTCTGCAGGATGCGAAATTGTTTGCCTCGAATGTTATGCAGTCATGATGATCACGCAACAAAAGATTCACTCAGGTCCAGAATGATTCCATAAAGTTATTTTCGAAGCACAACAAAAACTTTTACGCCAGCAACTGTGCAACCTGCTGTTGCAAACTTTTTAATGTGACTGCCCCCGGCTGTATCGGCGCAGCAGCGACCAGTTCGACCCGCGAACGCAGTCCCTGGTATAAACGCCTCAACACGAAATTACTGTTGCGACTAAATATACTGCCCCATAATCCTTTTAAGGCCATGGCCACCACCGGTACCGGTGTTGTTTCGATTATGCGATTGATGCCGGGTTTGAATACGCCCATCTCGCCGTTTTTTGTCAGCCTGCCTTCCGGAAAAATACAGACCACCTCGCCCTGCTCTAACAGCTTTGCGATACGCTCAAACGCCTGCTCCATCAGCTCAGGATTATCTTTACGGCCTGCGATCGGGATTGCACCCGCGGTGCGAAAGATAAAATTCAGCACCGGCAATTTGTAAATTGAATGATGCATCACAAACCGCACCGGGCGCCGAATGCAGCCCGCGATGATCATTGCATCGACATAACTCACGTGGTTGCACACCAGCACCACGGGTCCTTCCTCGGGAATGTTCTCCAGTCCCTGCTTGCGCACATGATATATAGAGTGAATCAGCATCCACACCAGGAAGCGCATGAGAAACTCGGGTACCAGCGCAAATATATATATCGCGACAGCGGCATTGAGTATCGCGATCACCAGGAACAGCTGCGCGATTGAAAGCCCGGCGTCGAGCATGACAATGGCAAATACCGCCGAGATCACCATGAGCAATGCATTCATGATGTTGTTGCCGGCAATCACACGTGAACGGTGCGCGGCTTCGCAGCGCTCCTGCACCAGCGAAAACAGCGGCACGATATAAAACCCGCCGAAAATACCAATCAACACAATGTCGGCCAGCACCCGAAAACTGCCATCACGTGCCAGGAACGTGGCAGCGTTGATTAACTCGCCGGTGGCCAGCGCGGGTTGCGCAAAATACATATCGATGCCGAACAGCGTCAGCCCGATAGAACCGAATGGCACCAGGCCGATTTCTACCTTGTGGCCCGACATGCGGTTACACAATAAAGACCCCGCGCCGATACCGACGGTAAATAAAGTCAGCAACAGGGTAACCACCTGTTCGTTACCGCCGAGCGCCAGCCGGGTGTAATTGGGTAGCTGCACAAGGTAGGTCGCGCCGAGAAACCAGAACCAGGATAT
The DNA here is from genome assembly GCA_049666625.1 of Gammaproteobacteria bacterium. Taxonomy (GTDB): domain Bacteria; phylum Pseudomonadota; class Gammaproteobacteria; order SZUA-229; family SZUA-229; genus JASBSR01. Next base: position 2,475 of record JBATHJ010000209.1, read on the forward strand.
TCCCAGCACCGAGAGAAACACCGTGCGGTTCTGGCGGATAAATTTGATATTGCGCCAGGTTTCGGTGAACGGGTTCCAGTTAATTTTAAGATCGGGCTGCAGCGAAGGGGTAAGCGGAATGCCATGACTGGCGAGGTAGCCCAGCACGGCCAGGATCACGACCACCAGCGCGACGTAATCACGCCCTGACTCACTGGCAATCAGAATACCGCCCAGCATGGTGCCGAGCAATATCGCGATAAACGTACCACTTTGCACCAGCGCATTGCCCGCGATCAGCTCGCTGCTGGCCAGGTGCTGCGGAATATAGCTGTATTTTGCCGGCCCGAAAAAACTCGATTGCGTGCCCATCAGGAACAACAGCGCGATCAGGCCGTAGAGCGCGCCGGTGACAAAGGCATAGGCCGCACCCAGCATGATGAAGACTTCGAGCAGCTTGATAACTCGAATCGAATATGACTTTTCTTTTTTGTCGATCCACTGCCCGGCGGTGGCAGAAAACAGGAAGAACGGCAGGATAAACAGGCCGGCGCTGAGGTTGGTGAGGATATCGGTGTTGATTTCGCTGAACTGTGCACCCTGGAAAGCAATCAGGATAATCAGCGCGTTCTTGAATACATTGTCATTGAATGCACCGAGGAACTGGGTGATAAAAAACGGCAGAAAGCGCCGCTCGCCGAGCAGGTAAAACTGTCCCTGTGACTGCTGCTTATTCATGGCGTCACAAAGAATTCAGCCAGCGAACAATGGTATCGAGCAGTTGATCACCCTTTTCGGTGAAATAATGGTTGGCCTCCAGCACGACGATTTGCGCTGATTTTGGATTGCCGGCTTTTTTCATCTGCGCCAGCCGCTCGGGCGCACCGCGTTGCACCGCGGGGTATTCATCCGAACCAAACACATCAAGCACCGGCACCTTTACCCTTTCCAGCGGAAAGGGCTTTGCCATCGGTTGCCTGTAGTCGGTCGCGCCCATGCCGATGCCGACCAGGGCGTCGATATCATGCATCTGCCCGGCGTCGATCCCTGCCATCACCATGTGCACGCTGCAGCTGTGCGCAATCAACACGATCTTTTTGTTGCCTTGTGCCCGCAGGTATTCTATGCCGGCGTCGATGCGCGGGCCTGCCTGGCTGAAAATCGGCACATAGTCATAAAATTTGGCGTCCTTATCCAGTACCGGCATTTGCATCGACAGGGTATTCCAGCCGTGCTCGGTCAACCCCACGCGCAGCGGGTGTACCACGTCGGCCCAGTTCGGGTGAAAACCGCGGCCATGCAGGATAATGGCAGCGCCACGCGGCTGCCCGTTCTCGTCTGCGATTTCAGCTTCTGTATATATAGAGAGGAACGCGTGATCGCCGCTGCGCAGCATCACCGGTTCACCATCAATGATGGCATCGACAATCTGCTCAGCCAGGCGGCGTTCGCGCGCCAGGTCTGAGGCCTGCACCGAAAAGCACAGCATCGATACACATATCAGGATTAACTGTTTCATCTGTCCTCCGGGGCGTACCGCGCCACTGTAGCACACGACTTTTAGTATGATAAAGGCTGCATTTTTATTAAATCCAAACTATTATCAGGGTGATACACAACATAGCTAAAATCTAACATGACCGAAAACCAGCGCAGATATCCCCGCCATGAAATCAAGGTAAATGTCGAAATGTCATTCCTTGAGGAGAACTCACGCATATTCAAGACGCGCGACATCAGCGAAGGCGGCATGTTTTTGCTGGTCGACAGCCCCGCCAGCTACCCGATTGGTGAAATGGTCCACGTACACTACCTGGATCCGCTGCGCGAAGAGGCAGATACCTTCAAAGATGCCATTATTGTCCGTGTCGCGGATGACGGCATCGGTATTTCATACGTAGAACTCGAGGCCTATTGACACTGGCGAAATGAATTTTCCTGCGGGGCTTGCCTGAAAAGCACTTCTGCCTTAACTTCATGGAATGAAGAACTCACAGCGCGCCATTAATCGTTATCTTTCACTGTCACAGGCTGCGCGCCTTGTCGGCATCAAGCGTCGTACATTGCAAAAACGCATCCAGGACGGTGAAGTACAGGCATTTGAAGGCATGGTGTCGCTGGAAGAACTGCTCAAGGCCTATCCGCAGACCGAAATCGAAGATAACACCATGATTGAGCATTCTGCGCGCATCATGCAGGCGGCTTATAACAAGCTGCTGCATGAATCCAGCAGCGTGCCCGACACCGAGGCGCTGTCGATGCGGGTAGCCGCGCTCAGCCAGGAGCTAAATGAAACCCACTCGGTGGCGAAAAAATATGTCGATATCGTCAACAATCTTAAAACACGCCTGGCGACATTACAGGCAGATGAAAAGCAACTGGCAGAACTCAAAGCCTGGTTCGCCGAAGTTGCCGATGCCCCGCGCACTGATATGCAGGCTTCCGCAAAATTTTTCGCCAATGATGCACTGTTACGCCTTATGACTGCACACGTTCGCATACTCCCCAGTGGTCACGACTTTTTTGTCGAAGGCACCTCCAGCCTGCTCGAAGCCGGGTTGCGCTCGGGCCATGCACTCAACTATGCCTGCAGTAATGGCAATTGCGGCAAGTGCAAGGCGCGCCTGATCTCCGGCAACATCAGGCAGCTTCAACAACACGACTATGTGCTCAGCGAAGAGCAAAAAGCCACCGGGCATTTCCTGATGTGCTGCAACGCCGCGGTCAGTGATGTTGTCGTCGAAGCAGTCGAGGCCGATAGCGCGCGCGATATTCCCGAGCAGAGAATTACTGCCAAAGTTAAAAAAATTGAAATCAAAAACGATGTCGCCCTGCTTCACCTCAAAACCCCACGCACCAGCCGCCTGCGATTTCTTGCCGGGCAACACGTCACCCTGGGCAATGACAAAAATATGCCCCGCTCTGAGCTCACAATCAGCAGCTGCCCGTGTGATGACATGAACCTGCATTTCCAGATACCAAAAATAGCCGGCGATGCGCATTCTGAATACGTATTCAACAAACTGAAGATCGGTGACCCTGTTCATATACAGGGGCCACGCGGCGACTTTGTACTCAACGAAAACTCTGTGCACTCACTGGTGTTCATTGCCTGGCACACCGGTTTTGCCGCCATCAAAAGCCTGATCGAACACGCGATGGCGCTCGACGATGCTGAGCATATTCACCTGTTCTGGATCAGCACTGGCCCGCACGGGCGTTACCTGGATAACCTTTGTCGCGCGTGGCAGGATGCACTCGATAATTTTCATTATCATCCCATCGACGCCGATCTTTCCAGCGGTGACCAGGAAGCGCATCAGCGCGTACTCAATACTGTCTGTGATCAAATCGAACACCCGGAAGATTATGACTACTATGTCGCCGGCCAAAGTGCATTGATCACAGCCTGTGCCAGTATGAGCCGTACCCACGGCGTCCCTCTAGAACAGATCATCGGAGATACCATCCGGCACGAATAAAGCGCCTCAACAGGATCAGGCAAAGGCCGAGAACAGCAAAACATAAAATAAAGTTGCACGCAGATATTGCAGGGCTAATTCCATCCACTTACAGTCTGAATACTACCGCGTATCCCCTGTATTTTCAGCCAGACAGGCTATTATCTGTGAGATAACAAATTCAATAAAAGCATACGAACCTCTCACTATATATAGAATTCTATGCTCGGCTGGGGGGGGCTATGTTAAAAAATATTAATTTCACTTCGCTAGTTAGTTGCCTGTTTTTATCGCTACTGTCTACAGCACACGCTGAACAGAAATTTACTGTTGGTGTGGTCCCCCAGTTTGAGGCCCGTCGAATCGCTGAAATCTGGCAACCCATTCTTACTGAAGCCAGCAAGCAAAGCGGCATCGAACTGGTACTCAGGGCCTCACCCAGTATTCCCGAGTTTGAAAAGCAGCTGGTAGAGGGCGTATTCGATTTTGCCTATATGAATCCCTACCATGCCATAATTGCTAACAGGCAACAGGGTTACACGCCCCTGCTACGTGACACAGGCCGCAATCTGTACGGCATTATCGTCGTGAGAAAAGACAGCCCGATACAGACTGTGGGTGAACTCGATGGCAAAACTGTAGCTTTCCCTTCGCCAAATGCGCTAGGTGCCGCTCTGATACCACGTGCAGAGTTCGCGCGAAAGTTTAATATCAAACCCAATGAAATCTATGTAAAAAGCCACAGCTCGGTGTATCTCAACGTATTGTTAGGCAGGGCGGCGGCAGGTGGCGGGGTTCAGAAGACCTTGTCACAGCAACCCCCAGAAATACGCGACCAGCTACGCGTATTATACAAAACCAGCGAAGTACCATCACATCCGCTGACAGTGCATCCACGCGTAAATGCGGACATTCGCAACAGGGTTACCTCTGTGTTTCTCGACCTGGGCAAAACAGAACCAGGGAAGTTGATGCTTAAGAATATTCCAATAAACCAGATTGGCGAAGCCAGTATTATTGATTATGCACCTGTTACTGAGATGGCACTGGATCAGTTTTACGTGGGCAAATAACCAGCATGAATATCAACGTCAAACTCTTTGTTCCAGCTTTTATATTGCTTGCGACAATCGCAGCCACAATTCACTTTTATTGGCTGCCAAATTATCTCAAGCTGGAAATTGAAAGCCAGCTAAAGAACGAACATACCTTTGTGGAATTACTGGGCACCACACTGGTGCCCGACCTGCTCAACAACGACCTCGCAAAAACACATGCCACGTTGAATAACGTGATGAAAAAGCGCGAATACTGGCACGACCTCAAGCTGTATGACAAGGAAGGCCTGCTGATTTATCCACTGATAAGACAGGCGCCACCCAAAGACACCGAACTGAAAAATCTGGAACACACCATTATCTTCAACGGTGAAACCCTGGCACGCACTCTGGTCGAATTAGACATGAATGCCTCCACCAGTCAGCGAGTAGCACAAGTCCATCACCTGGAGCAACTGCTGTTATTTACTCTGCTGGTCGCCGCACTCATTTCTGCAATGTTACAGAACAGATGGATAAGGGCACCATTGCAACAGCTCGCAATGATCGCCAGCGATATTGCACAGGGCAAATATGATTCAGAACTTGATTACCAGTCGCGCGATGAAGTCGGTAAACTTGCCGACGCCTTCAACAGCATGCGCAAGCAGATCAGGCAACGTGAAGCTGAGCTTGTCGAGAGCCAGGAACGCAATAAGGCAGTAATAGATAACGCCGTTGATGGCATTATTTCAATAGACGCGCGCGGACATGTACTGAGCCTTAATCCAGCAGCTGAGCTTATTTTTGATTACACACGCAATGAAGTTATTGGCAACAACATAAAAATGCTAATGCCTGAGCCATACAAAAATGAACATGATGGCTATCTGCATAACTACACATCAACCGGTAAGAAAAAGATCATTGGCATTGGCCGAGAAGTCGAAGGCTTACGAAAAGACGGCACTACCTTTCCACTGGATCTTGCGGTGAGTGAAGTCAAACTAGGTGATCGACAGCTGTTTATCGGCATTATTCGTGACATCACCGAACGCAAGTTTGTTGAATTACAAACTTCGCATTATGCCAACGCACTCGAACAACTTCACACCATAACCACGGATAGTGAAGCTGACTATATTACAAAATTTCAATTTGTACTTGATCTCGGCCGCCAGCTTTTCAGCATGCCGCTGGCGATCATAAGCCATGTCAATGGTGAGCAATATACTGTTGAACATGTTTCCAGCCCCGATGGCGCCCCACCGCCCGGTACTGAATTCAAACTCGGTGAGACTTATTGCTGCCATACTCTCGCTGCAAATGAAGCTACCGGGTTTGAACACGCCGCAGAAAGTGAAATTAACAACCACCCCTGCTACACGGCCTTTGGACTCGAATCTTATATCGGCGCACCGATATATGTTAACGACCAACTTTATGGCACACTGAATTTTTCCAGCCCTGAGCCACACAAGCCAGCCTTCAACAGTGGCGACTACAACCTGATCAAACTGTTTGCGCAGTGGATCGGCAGCGAGATTACCCGACTGCAGGCGGAGTCTGAACTGTATAACACCACTGCACTGAGACAGGCCATTATGGACAGCGCCAATTTCAGCATCATTTCGACTGACACAAACGGCGTGATTAAAATATTCAACAAGGGCGCTGAGCGCATGCTTGGCTACAGCGCAGAAGAACTCATTGACATCAAGACACCAGCCATTCTTCATGACCTTGGCGAAGTCGTCGATCGGGCAACCGAGCTTTCAGACCAGCTGGGGCACACTATCGCACCCGGCTTCGAAGTATTTGTATGCCAGGCGCGCGCAGGCATTCCTGATGAAAGGGAATGGACTTATATACGAAAAGATGGGACACGCCTTCCTGTCATGCTATCTGTTACCGCAGTTCATTCTGCTAACGGTGAAATCATCGGATTTCTTGGCATCGGCAGCGACCTGACCGAGCGCAAGAAAATTGACCAGATGAAAAGCGAATTCATCTCAACCGTCAGCCATGAATTGCGCACGCCCCTGACTTCTATTCGCGGCGCATTGGGGCTGGTCCTCGGCAAAGGCGGCGCCGATCTGCCACCCAGGCTATTGCGCATGCTGGAAACTGCCAACAGAAATAGCGAGCGCCTTACCTTCCTGATAAATGACATCCTGGATCTCGAAAAAATTAACGGCGGAAAACTCGACTTTCAGCTGGAGGCGGTTTATTTACACGCTATTGCACAAAGAGCCACGGATGAAAACGAGGGTTATGCCCACTCACACAAGGTCAATTTAAATCTGCATTTAGACACAGACAGCTCGACCAAGGTCCGCGTCGACGAGCAACGCATGCTACAGGTATTTGCTAACCTGATATCGAATGCTGTCAAATACTCTCCGGAGAATGGCACAGTTAAAATCAATGTTCAGCGTATTAAGGACAGGGTGCGTGTTTCTGTTATCGACAATGGACCCGGCATACCCGATGAGTTTCGTTCAAGAATATTCGGTCGCTTTGCGCAGGCCGACAGCTCCGATACGCGCGAGAAAGGCGGTACCGGGCTAGGCCTGACCATCTCAAAAGCAATTGTCGAGCAGCTCAATGGCGTTATCGGCTTCAATAGTGTTCCCGGTGAAGGTGCTGAATTTTATTTTGAGCTGCCTGCCTGGGACCAGACCATAGAAAACACTGAGCTAGACGCTTCTCTGCCGAAAGTACTGATTTGTGAGGACGACCCGGATGTCGCATACATTCTGGTCAACCTGCTTGAACAGGAAGGACTGTCTGGTGATATTGCATCTACCGCAACCAGCGCGCTGGAACTGATACATAAAAATACCTACCGGCTGTTACTGCTTGACCTGAATCTTCCGGATACAAATGGCCTTGAGCTGATCCGACAATTACGCAGCACAGAAGCCACCCGGAGACTGCCTGTAATCGTGGTATCCGGCCGTGCCGACGAAGGCCGGATAGAATTTAATGGAGATGCCGTTACAGTTGCAGACTGGCTACAAAAGCCAATCGATCGCGAGCGCCTGGCACTCGCCGTAGCAGATGCGATACGCGACAACAGTCGCCCACATATTTTACATGTCGAAGATGATCTTGATATTATCCAGGTATCACAGGCATTATTGGAAGAAGAATCCGATTTTGAATATGCCACTTCACTGTCAGAGGCAAGGCAAAAACTTGATGAAAATACTTACAATCTTGTCATCATAGATATATCGTTGCCTGATGGATCTGGCCTTGAATTGCTTGATCAGATCGAACGCGATTGTCCCGTTGTACTTTTCTCTGGACAGGAAACCAACCTGGAGATAAACCAGAAAGTTGCTGCTTCTCTGACCAAGTCAAGAACCAGTAATGATGAACTCATAAAAACTGTTAAACGGCTATTAATGCATACCACATAATAATAAGAGTCAAAGGCATGAAAGTATTATACGTTGAAGATGAGGCCGACATTCGAGACATCGCCGAATTCGCCCTTGAAGATGAAGATTTTGATATTGTTTTTTGCGAATCTGGCGAGCAGGCACTAAAACAGGCTGTCGATTTCCAGCCAGAGCTAATCCTGCTCGATGTCATGATGCCAGGCATGGATGGCCCTACAACGCTTCGAAATCTTCGCGCCCTGCCAGGCATGGCATCCACACCGGTTATTTTCCTTACAGCAAAAGTTCAGCCGAATGAAATACAGGATTTTATTGCTCTCGGCGCTGTCGATGTAATATCAAAGCCGTTTGATCCGATGACGCTTGCAAGCCAGATCAAGGATATTCTCAGGCAACATAAATGACGACAATGAACAGACTGGACAAGTTACATAAATTACAGGAAAAATATGTAGCACAGCTTCCTGGCAAGCTTAGCGCCTTAAACAGGGTCTGGCTCAAAGCGCTGCATGAGAACACGCCCGGGGCGCTCGAGCAATTGCGACAGCTTGCACACAACCTTGCCGGCTCTGCAGGCACCTTCGGATTTCCTGCTATCAGCGTCGAAGCAAGGAAACTAGAAGACACACTGCGGACACTGAAAGATGAAGCGGGCCTGACAGGCGAGATTGAAGAAACAGTCGCAGACGCACTGCAACGTATCGTCAGTCTCGTCGAACTTGGTCCCGAACAACAAGATAATACCCAACATGTTCACTATGATGATAGCTCAATAAAAATTGAGCTTGAACAGCTGGTGTATGTCATTGAAGATGACGAGCTACTTGCCAGAGAAATAGCAACACAACTGCATTATTTTGACTACGAAGTCGAAACATTCACCAAAGTGTCTGAAGCCATAAATGCTATCAAGTTACGCATACCTTCAGTCATGATTATTGACATCCAGTTACCTGAGGGAGATCTTGCCGGCCCTGAGTTCGCCCAGCTGTTCAATGAATTTTCAACAACTCACGTGCCTTCTATTTTTATCTCCGCAAGAGATGACTGGCAGGCTCGACTCGCAGCCGTACAGGCAAATGGCAGCGCCTATTTGACCAAGCCTATCGATTTCAATGAATTACTCGAACGTCTCGATTTCATTACCATGAAACAGACACCTGATCCATTCAAGATCCTTATTGTAGATGACATGCGAGTGCTTGCTGAACACTATGCAATAGTACTTGGCAATACCGGCATGAACGTTGAAATCGTCACTGACATAAACGAGCTGCTCGAAGTCTTAAGCGACTTCAAACCGGACCTGATAGTCATGGATATTTACATGCCGCAATGTTCCGGGCTCGAAGCTGCAAAAATTATTCGACAGAAAGACGAATTATTAAGCGTGCCCATAGTATTTCTCTCTACTGAAGCAGATCCCTCGCAACATATTTCTGCAATGGAACTTGGCGGCGATGATTTTTTACAAAAACCCATCACAGATGAAAGCCTTGTCATCGCTGTACGCACCCGGGCACAGCGCTTTCGCCAGTTACGCAGCGAGATGCACACTGATGGCCTCACCGGCCTGCTTAATCACGTCACCTTGAAAACCCGCCTCGAATCTGAAATTGCTCGCGCCCAACGTCAAAAAGATCCGCTCAGTTTCGCCATGCTTGACATCGACCACTTTAAAAAAGTGAATGATTCATACGGCCACCCGGTAGGCGATCGCGTCATTAAAAGTATCGCCCGGATGCTGACCAAGCGTCTGCGCAAGTCTGACCTTATCGCACGTTACGGTGGCGAGGAATTTGCCATCATACTGCCAGAGACCGACCTTGAAACCGCGACCAGGCTTATCGACGATGTGCGCAATAATTTTTCACAAATCGTACAACAGACCAGTGAAACCCAGTTCAGCTGCACTCTCAGCGCAGGCGTTACAAGGCTTAAACAGAACTCCACTCTTGATAGCATGATTAGCAATGCCGATGACAATCTGTACAAGGCAAAGGAAGCGGGAAGAAACCGAGTATGTGCAGATTAATTATTTCGATTATAATTATCTCGTGTATTCGCACTTATTCTTTATGCCTTTGATTATGCATTACGCAACAACTCCTGAATAATCATGCCCGGCATTATGTCTACAATACAATCAATGGCCATATTCTGAAATGAAAATCTGGGTAGATGCCGACGCATGTCCAGTTGCAGTAAAAGAAATATTATTCAAGGCAGCTCGACGCACCGGTGTAAATGTCACACTGATTGCAAACCAGCCGATACAAATACCGGCTTCACAACACATCAGGTTCATACAGGTTTCCTCCGGCTTTGACGTGGCAGACAATGAGATTGTCAAACGACTGTCAGCCGGAGACCTTGTGATCACCGGCGATATTCCACTGGCAGCAGAAGTGATCGAAAAAGGTGGCCATGCACTCAATCCGCGTGGTGAAATGTATTCCGCAGATAACATAAAAGCCCGACTAAACATGCGGGACTTTATGGAAACAATGCGCGCCAGCGGCATAAATACCGGTGGACCGCCGCCATTAAGCCTGAGTGACCGCACTGCATTTGCAAATCATCTGGATAAGCTGCTAACAAGGTATGTAAAAAACACTTAGCAAGCCAGTTCAACGTAATCCCGACTGTCTTCATCCATTGCTACACACTGCTAAAAGCAACTACGAGGTGCCTCCATGAAACCCAGAATTAGCATGATTACCTTAGGCGTTGATGACCTGCAAACATCGATAACATTCTACCAGCAGGGGCTGGGCTTCCCGAAAATGGACTCGCCACCTGAAGTGGCTTTTTTTACCCTCAATGGCAGCTGGCTGGGTTTGTTCGGCCGAAAAGAACTCGCTGAAGATGCACAGGTGTCCGCTGAGAGCGAGGGTTTCAATAACTTTGCCCTCGCACACAACGTCAAATCTGAGTCAGAAGTAGACACGATTATTCAACAGGCACTGTCAGCAGGCGCCACACTCGTAAAACCCGCGCAAAAAACTTCTTGGGGCGGATATTCAGGCTACTTCAAAGACCCCGACGGCCATCTCTGGGAAATCGCACACAATCCTTTTTTCTGGATCGGCCCCGTCGATGATAATGATTAGTAGTAGATCTTTACATAGGATCTTATAGCTAGTGTCAAAAACAAGATCATAAGTCCGCGAATAACGCAAAGGACGCGAAGGTTTTGTTTGTGCGCCTGCGGCAAACTACACTTTAATATTTATTCGCGTCC
>JBATHJ010000210.1:0-3214 GCA_049666625.1 Gammaproteobacteria bacterium
AAGAATATATGCCTAATCCACACACCGCGATACAGACAGACCTGGAAACGCCCAACCAGGACAAGCGCTACGAAGTGTCGCGCAGTATTTTGCCGATTCACTGCCCGATGAAGGGTTCGTCGTTGTGGGATTCGCATCCGCAGGTGTATATCCCGGTGGAAGAAACCGGCCATGCAAAGTGTCCTTATTGCGGTACGGAATACGTATTGAAGGACTGAGTAAATTTGCCGGACGATATGCCGGCGCGAAATACACTCGACTTCAACCACTATTAAACTGATGAATATAAAAATCCCGTCTTTCGATAATGCACGCGTACTGGTGGTCGGCGATTTAATGCTTGACCGCTACTGGCACGGCCCGACCTCGCGCATCTCACCCGAAGCGCCGGTGCCGGTGGTGCATGTCAATGAAATCGAAGAACGCCCCGGCGGTGCCGGCAACGTTGCACTGAATATTGCGGTGCTGGGTGCGCATTCCAGCGTGATCGGTCTGAGCGGTGATGATGATGCTGCCAACGCACTTGAATCGCGCCTGCAGGCAGCCAGTGTGAATACCCACCTGGTGCGCATGCCGAACAATCCAACGATTACCAAGTTGCGTGTCATGAGCCGGCATCAACAACTGATTCGGCTGGATTTTGAAGACGGTTTCATCGGCGCTGATTTGTCGGCGATGGAAAGCGAATTTAGCAAGATGCTCGATGCACACAACGTGGTGGTGTGTTCGGATTACGGCAAGGGCAGCCTGCGCAATGTGCAGGCATTGATTGCGCTGTGCAGGCAGAAAAATATTCCGGTGCTGGTCGATCCCAAGGGTACCGATTTTCAGCGTTACCGGGGTGCCAGCCTGATCACGCCCAACCTGGCCGAATTCGAAGCCGTGGCCGGGCCATGCGCAAATGACGACGAACTTGTCAGCAAGGCGAAAGCCCTGTGCGAACAGCTCGAACTTGGCGCGCTGCTGGTGACACGAAGCGAACACGGTATGAGCCTGATCAGCAAGGATGAAGCGCGACACCTACCGACGCATGCGCGCGAGGTTTACGATGTGACTGGCGCGGGCGACACCGTGGTATCAACACTTGCGGCGGCACTCGCCGCCGGTGAATCGTTGCTCGAAGCCACCGCGCTGGCCAACTTCGCCGCTGGCCTGGTCGTAGCAAAATCCGGTACTGCGAGTGTCAGTGTTGCAGAGTTGCGCAATGCACTGCGCGAGAATTTTATAGTTGAGCGCGGTGTCATGGATGAGGCCGGGATCAAACGCGCGCTCGAGGCCTGTCGCGAACACGGTGAAACCATCATCATGACGAATGGCTGCTTCGATATTTTGCACGCCGGCCATGTCACCTATTTGCAACAGGCGCGCGACCTCGGTGAACGCCTGCTGGTTGCGGTCAACGTAGACGAAACTGTGCGCCGGTTAAAAGGCGAAGACCGCCCGGTGAACCCGGTGGATTTCAGAATGCGCATGCTGGCCGCGCTTGAATGTGTCGACTGGGTAGTGGCATTTGAAGAAGACACACCGACACGGTTGATCTGTGAACTATTACCCGACATCCTGGTAAAGGGCGGCGACAACGACCCTGAAAATATTCCCGGTGGTGAATGCGTGCGTAAGGCGGGTGGTGAAGTTAAAGTGCTGTCTTACGTGGACGGTGTTTCAACCACGCAGATCATTGGCGCTATTCGTAGCAAAAAGGTTTAAGCAGTGATCATGAGGTTTGTACATGACTGCGGATAACGCTCTCGACGTTGATGTGCTTATCATCGGCGGCGGTATCGCCGGGCTATGGACCCTGGCTAAGCTCAGGCGCGAAGGCTACAGCGCTGTTTTGCTGGAAAGCGATGCGCTCGGTGCCGGGCAGACCCGCTATGCACAGGGCATTATTCACGGCGGCACCAAGTACGCGCTGACCGGAAAGCTGACGGCGTCGTCCGAAGCCGTTGCCGACATGCCTGCACACTGGCGTGCCTGCCACGCAGGTGAAGGCGAGCTTGATATTTCAGATGCAAAAAAACTTTCCGATGCACATTACCTGTGGTCAACAACAACCCTGACATCACGCATTTCGGGTTTTTTTGCCAGCAAGGTGATGCGCAGTCGCACAGCTTCGCTCCAGGATGCAGCGCGACCTGCGCTGTTCTCGCACCCGGATTTCCGCGGCCAGATATACCAGCTTGATGAACCGGTCTACGATACTCTCAGCGTGTTGCTCGCGCTCGCCGAACCGATGATGGACCACATTCTCGAAATCGACGCCAGCAGTGTTGAAGCTGGAAAAGACTCGCTAGCTGTCAAAGACAAACAGGGTGCATCTTATACATTCAATTACCAGCAGCTGGTGCTGATGGCAGGCAGTGGTAACCGTGATTGCCTGGCGCAACTGGGTTATGCCCAGCCTGAAATGCAATTACGCCCGCTGAAAATGGTCATGCTGCGCGGCGAGCTGCACGAGCGGGTGTTTGCGCATTGTCTCGGAGCCAGTGTCAATCCGCGCGTCACCATCACTTCGCACAGCGATGAAAATAATAATATCGTCTGGTATCTCGGTGGCCAGCTGGCAGAAGACGGTGTTAAACGCAGCAACGCCGAGCAAATCAGCCAGACCCAAAAAGACCTCGCTGAACTCATCCCGTGGTTATCATTATCAAACAGCGAGTGGGGCGTACTCGATATTGATCGCGCCGAAGTGCGAAAACCGGGCGGTGCACGACCGGACACATTTTATGCCTCGCAACAGGACAGGGTGATTACCGCGTGGCCGACAAAACTGGCGCTGGCGCCGGTGCTGGCTGAACATGTTTTACAGCTGGTTGCAGGCTCAGGCATTAAACACACAGGCGGCGGACAGTTGCCCACCTGGCCGCGCGCAACTATCGCCACGTTCCCATGGTGTGAGCCGCACCGCTGGGGTGTGCATTGATCCAGCGTGCGCTCGGCAGTAGCGGCATCGATGTCAGTGTGCTCGGCCTGGGCACGGTGAAAATCGGTCGTAATCAGCAGGTGAAATATCCACAGGGATTCGAACTCCCCGATGACCATCGCGTCATCGAGTTATTCGAACTTGCGCAGGCGCTGGGAATTAACTTCATTGATACTGCGCCGGCGTATGGTACAAGCGAAGCCCGACTTGGCAAATTGCTGCCAGAGAGGCACAACTGGGTGCTGATGACCAAGGTGGGCGAAATATTTGAGCAGGGTACATCCAGCT
>JBATHJ010000211.1:0-5130 GCA_049666625.1 Gammaproteobacteria bacterium
TTCAAACTATATTTGCAATATTTTAACGGCTATGGCGAAAGCCTGATTGACTACAACCATATCAGCAATCGATTTGGCATTGGCATCATGCTCACTGACTGGCTGTGATTCGCCTCGACCATCTTTGTGGTTTTATGTTCTAACCCGGCCTGCCATCAAGCCTCGGCCGGACCAATATACCTGCATAATTGAATACAAATATCGCAAACGCCGCACTCCATAACACCCCGGCAAGTACCACACAATCGTTATACATCTGCGGCACCATAACAGGTAACAGCACACGCGCTACTGCTGCAAGATTGGCTAACACGAATGACAGGGTAATCCAGCGCCCAATGCGTAACTCACGGCCGGTGTGACCAAGTGCTACGCGCGCCATCATTCCCAGTGTCATTGTGCCTATGCCCGCAGTGGTGAACGCATGCAGCGCCAGCATTGGATTGATCAGGCCAGCCGCAGCCAGCGCCTTTAAAGCAAAGCCGACCACTAACCACGCATACCCCAGGTGTAACACCCAGAGCAAGGGAACCAATAACACGCGCCGGTGATACCAGCCGAACAAACGCACGCCATGTGCCAGTGCGGCCAATATCGCAACTAACATAATCGCCACTGGCGCCACAGCCAGCAGGTCCAGCCCCATGAGCACAACCAGGCTGCCCAACGATAGCATTTCGACGCTGGGCCACTTTCGAGCCGTGGCCGCCGGGATCGCGGTTTCAGTAAAGAACGGAATGACGCGCCCACCGAGAACACTAACCAGGAACACAATGACATAAATAGCAAAATTTAATCCCTGGCTGGCGCTGGCCTCGGTCAAACCAAGCAACTGCAGATGCACCAGCACGTTAGCAACTGTAAGTGCCATGAGCACCAGCAGAAACACCAGGTTGTGTTTCTGGCGTTTACGCAACAATGGAACCGAAAGTACAATCGCCAGTACGGGCAGGAACGCAAGGTCGATAAACGCAATGCTCCAGTGTGGCAGAACACCGGAATATAAAGCAGATACGCGGCCCGCCAGCCATAACAACACCAGGCCTGCCAGCGGGTATCCACCCGGCGTCTGCAAGCCCGTCCAGTTGCGCACTGCAGTAAGCAGAAATCCTGCAATCACCGCCACGCTGTAACCAAAAATCATTTCATGGCCGTGCCAGACTATCGCGGGATAGTAGTTCGATTCAGACGAACCAGTGGCATAGTCATAAACCCAGAACGCCACCAGCACTACCGCCGAGATGCCCGCGAGCAGAAAAAACGGCCTGAAGCCAAGATCAAACAGGGCGAGCCTTCTCTCCGCCTCTGTGTTACCTGTTTCAATATTTAATAATGCCATGCATTTTTCCTGCAAACGGGAATGGTATATTTTTAGTCGGACACCGTTAAACATGCGCACTCGTCTCATACCTGCAAAAGCGACTGCACAATCTTCTTAATGTGGTATATGATATACCACATAAAAACCTTGCGTCAAAATACAGCATGGCGCTTGTTGATTTATCTGGAAAATCCGGTTGATAATTATCGACTGACGCCAGTATCGCCATAACATCCGGTCATTGCTATGCGCTTAACAACGTTTACCGATTATGCATTACGCGTACTGATCTATCTTGGAACGCACAGTGATCAGCGCGCAGCCGTGGGCGAGATTGCTGACGCCTATGGCATTTCAAGGAACCACCTGATGAAAGTCATTCTGTTTCTCGCTGCAGAGGGTTACGTGGTCACCATGCGCGGCAAGGGCGGCGGCGTCGCATTAAAACTTGACCCGCAGCGCATTCGTATTGGCGATGTGGTGCGCAAGGCAGAGGCTGACAGTGTGCTGGTTGAATGCTTTTCTCCTGCTGATTCACACTGCCGCATCGAGCGTTCCTGCGTGTTACGCAGTGCTTTCTATAAAGCACAGCAGGCGTTTTATGCGGTTCTGGATACCTACACCCTGGCCGACCTGATTGTAAACCGAAAGAGCCTGCACAAAATGCTGCGTATCGCGTAAACAGGCGCGACTGGCTACCTGGCATAAACCGGGCATGCCTGCATTAATGTTCGCCTTTGGTTCGCAATAATCCCGCCAGCCGGTTGCCCTGCTTTTGTGGACCGCCGCGTGGAAATATTTCATGCAGATAGTGATTGTTGCCCAGTTCAGGCCCCCACACCTGACGGAAGTGCTTAATAATCTCGCGCACATTGGCCTGTACCTGGCGTTGCTCGTAAAAATCACGCAGAAAACGCACCACTTCCCAGACTTCGTCAGTCAACACCAGGCTTTCATACGCTGCCTCGGCGCGCACAAAATCTTCTGACCAGTCATCCAGGTTAACCAGGTAGCCTTCACTGTCAGTCTGTACTTCGTGACCGTTTACCATGAGTGAGCGCATCTGCATGTTGGGATAGGCGATGCTGCCGCTGTTTCCGCCGCCGGGTATACCTGAATCTGAAACGCTACTGCTATCCGTTGGGGACAGGATTTTAATGTCCAGCTCACCCTGAAGCCGTCCCTGGAAACGCGTGACGCCATTGACCACAACCTTACCGCTGGCCGCAGGTATGTCGAATTCGGCAGTGCCGTAACGGTCTGTCGCGCCTGCGATGGGCTGGTCGGGGTGGGTGTCGAGATAAAGCACTACCGGTGAGCGTTTGACCGGTTCATTGGTATATTTCATCGACACATGCAGTCGTAACATAGGCTTATCTCCTGCTACCCGCTCAAAAACCTGTCGCGAGTATTGATACGGGTACTATTTGTTACCAGGAGTATAACCAATATATTAAATACCTGTTTAATCCAGAATGAATACCAGGCGTTATCCCAAAAGAGACATGTGTTAATTAATAAAAAAGACAGGACAGGAATAAACAACGAGGCCGTGGACGCATTAACTACTACGGAGCTGCCCTGCTGCTAAAAGTTGCGCTCAACTTAAAACAGCTACAGCGCCGTGACTTTTAAAACGCCAGTGATGATTCAAAGAACTTCCATGTTCTCTGTGTCCTCTGTGTTCTCTGTGGCAAATCTTATTAAGCGCCCAGTAAGCGGTTCACCCGCTTGACAAACTCAGCCGCATCTTCAAGCTGCTCGCCCGCGGCCAGTTGCGCCTGTTCGAACAGCAGGTGGGTCCAGTCACTGAACTGTGCATCATCTTTGATATCGCGTAATTTCTGGATCAATGCGTGGTCTGGATTTAACTCCAGTGCAGGTTTGGCTTTCGGCACATATTGACCAGCGGCCTTTAAGATCTGCTGCATTTGCGCACTCATGTCCTGCTCACCCAGCACCAGGCACGAAGGCGAGTCGGTCAGGCGTTGTGACATGCGCACTGCTGAAATATTGTCTTCCAGGGTTTTTTTGATGCGTTCGATCACGTCGCCGTATTCTTTGTCAGCTTTTTCCTGTGCATGTTTTTGCGCTTCGTCATCCACATCACCCAGATCAAGTTCACCACGCGCTACTGACTGCAATGGCTTGTCTTCAAACTCGGTGAGGTGCGCCACCAGCCATTCATCCACGCGATCACTCAGCAACAGCACTTCGACACCTTTTTTCCTGAAAACTTCGAGATGCGGACTGTTTTTAGCCGTGTTATATGATTCAGCAGTAATGTAATAGATCTTGTCCTGGCCTTCTTTCATGCGACCAATATAGTCTTCAAGCGATACGGTCTGCTCGGCAGTGCCGCCATCGGTAGAAGCAAAACGTAGCAGCTTTGCAATACGGTCTTTATTGCTCATATCTTCGATCGGGCCTTCCTTCAATACCTGGCCAAAGGTTTTCCAGAAATCTAAATAGTCTTCCGGCTTGTCTTTCACCATGGTTTCGAGCAGGCCAAGAATTTTCTTCACCGACGCGCCACGAATGCGGTCGATGACCTTGTTCTTCTGCAGGATTTCACGCGAAACATTCAGCGGCAAATCATCGGAATCAATCACGCCTTTGACAAAGCGAAGGTAATTCGGCATCAGCTGGTCAGCATCGTCCATAATGAAGATACGTTTTACATAAAGCTTGATGCCACGCTTCTGATCACGTTCATAGAGATCGAACGGCGCATTCTTCGGAATAAACAACAAGGATGTATAGCTCTGGTTGCCTTCAACCTTGTTATGCACCCAGGTCAGTGGATCAGCGAAATCCATGCTGATATGTTTATAAAATTCTTTGTATTCCTCTTCGGTGATCTCCTTACGGTCGCGCGCCCACAGGGCTGATGCACTGTTGACACGTTCGTATTCGGGCACCACGGATTCAGCTTTGGATTCATCTTTATTATCACCCGGTTCATCTTCTGTGCCGAAATCGGTTTTCAACATCATCACTGGCAGCGAGATGTGGTCTGAGTACTGCTTGATAATATGGCGCAGGCGGTAATTATCGGCGAACTCAACTTCATCCTCTTTAAGATGCACAATGACTTCAGTACCGCGTGACTCTTTTTCAGTGTTCTCCAGTGTAAAACTGCCCTGGCCATCGGACTCCCAGCGCACGGCTTCATCAGCGGCAGCGCCGGCGCGGCGTGTCACCAGGGTGACTTTATCGGCCACAATAAAACTGGCGTAAAAACCGACACCAAACTGGCCGATCATTTGTGAGTCTTTGGCCTGGTCGCCGGTGAGCTTTTCGAGAAACTTGCGCGTGCCCGAACTGGCGATGGTACCAATGTTGTCAATCACTTCCTGGCGCGACATGCCAATGCCGTTGTCACGAATGGTGACGGTGCGGGCGTCTTTGTCGAAATCTACGGTGATCGTGAGTTCGCCGTCACCGGCATACAGGTCATCCTTGCCCAGCGCCTCAAAACGCAGCTTGTCACAGGCGTCAGATGCATTGGAAATCAGCTCGCGCAGGAAAATCTCCTTGTTCGAGTACAACGAATGCGTCATCAGGTGCAGGATCTGGCGCGCCTCGGTCTGAAATTCCAGGGTTTCTTTTGCGGCATCAACACTCATGGATAAACTCCAAATATCTAAAATCTAAGGAAAAAAATCGATTAATCGAGGCTATATGGGGGCACTATTCTAAAGCGCAAGCGCCATCGGCGCAAAGTTGTGCAGAATCACCCGTATATATGCATATAGTTACTAACAACAAAGACAAAATTCAGTCCACGGATAAACGCAGATGAACAC
>JBATHJ010000212.1:0-9263 GCA_049666625.1 Gammaproteobacteria bacterium
ATAGTGTCTGAATTTCCCGGATGGTCACCCACCCGCGAGCCGCGTATTTAATCGACTCCACCGCCGTGAGTCAAGTCAGATCAGGCATACTCTTGCAGAATCCGTTGAACCGGCGCAGCCAGCGCCAGCGGGCGTGTTTGTGCTGCGCAGTACCAGCGCATATTGGCATCTTTGACCAGCGCGATGCTGGTTTCAAGCTGCACCCGGCATGGCGTGATATCAAAATGATAATGGCTGAAGCTGTGGCGAAATCGCGTGCCGTCGGTAGCGCTGTGCACCTGTACGCCCCAGCGCTGCTGACAGGCACTGGCAATATCATCCTCCATGGCAAGTTCAGGCAAACTCCACAGACCACCCCAGATACCGCTGGGCGGGCGTCTTTCGAGCAGCACAGCACCCGCACCATCATCCAGTAGCAACAGGCGGGCCGATTTCACCGGCAGTGTTTTTTTCGGCCTGGCAGCGGGCAAGGCGCTGACCTGGTCATTCGCCAGGGCCGCGCAATCACTCGCCAGCGGGCATTGCGCACAGTCGGGGCGACTGCGTCGGCATAGCGTTGCTCCCAGGTCCATTATCGCCTGGGTGTAATCGGCATTGTGGCGTTGCGGCGTGTGTTGCTCGGCGAACCGCCAGAGTTGCTGCTCGACCGCGGGCAACCCCGGCCAGCCATCGATTGCATGATACCGCGCCAGCACACGCTTGACGTTGCCGTCGAGGATCACATGGCGCTGGTCGAGCGCCTGCGACAGGATCGCCGCCGCGGTGGAGCGTCCAATGCCGGGCAAATCCAGCAGGACATCAAACGCCCGGGGAAAGCGACCGCGGTGCAGCTGCTGGACCTGCTGCGCCGCTTTATGCAGATTTCGCGCCCGCGAGTAATACCCCAGCCCGGCCCAGTGCGCCAGCACCTCGTCCTGCGAGGCCAGCGCAAGCTGTTTCAGCGAGGGGAACGCGCGCAGGAAATTCTTATAATAAGGAATAACCGTTTTGACCTGGGTTTGTTGCAGCATGATTTCGGCCAGCCAGACACGGTACAAGGTTCTCGGGTGTTGCCATGGCAGGTCATGTCGACCATGCTTTCTGTACCAGCGCAGTACACGCTGCGCAACATCCGCAGTCACGCTGACAACCCCATTTAATTGAATAATCCCTTGAGTTTATTCTTCACCTTGTCTTCAGCTTCCTGTTTCATTTGCTCTGCTTTCTCAGCTTCCCTGGCTTTTAATTCCGCTTTCTGCGCATCCAGCTTTTGTTGTGCTTCAGCTTTGGCAGCCGCCGCTTTTTCATCTGCCGCGGCCCTGGCTGCTGCGGCCTTTGCATCTGCCGCAGCTTTGAATTCAGCCGCTTTCGCCCCGGTTTCTACCCTGATCAGATCTGTAATCACTTTTGCCAGACGGGTTTTATCGACTTCAAATTTCAGTTGTTCAAAGGGGCCATGAATATGCACCGGCACCGGTTTTGCCAGCACCTTGTCTTCAATATTCTGCTGGCGATCCATGCTGAGTTCTACCAGCAGTTTTTCGTCGATGCTGTTTTTCATGATGTCAATCACGCCATCACCGTTGACCTTGATACGGCTGGAGCTGATTGCGAGCTTGTCGTTAACCACTTGCCCGCCCGCGATTGTTGCCGTAGCGAGAATACTGTCAAACGCTGTTTTCTGTTTTGGCTGGTAACTGCCGCGCCAGTCACTGGACACATTGATGTTGCGTGCTGCCAGAAAATCACCGACCGAATTGCGGGTGAAATAATCGATATCAACACCGCTGACAACGGTTTTGTTCACATCCAGCCGCAGCTTGCCTGTCGCCGAGCGTTTCAGTTCACTCAGCCACTGGCCGGCAGTTTCAATATCAACATTAACAGCAGCGGTACCGCCGGCGATGCTGATATCCTGGTAGCCCAATATACCGACCAGCAAAGGGTTAATCAGTGGCCCGGGTAACATCTCGCCTGTTTTCAGCTTGAACTGATAGCGTGTGTCCTTGCGCACGTCAACAACGGCTTGCGCATTCAATGTGCCCTGCAACATTTTCATGTTGATCGGCGACAAGCTGATGACACCCTTATCCGCTTTTGTCACCAGCTGCACATCTGTTATATCGATGGCTTTCACCCGCATCGCAGCAATCTTCAATTCACCGTCGATATCGAGTGTGCGCATCATTTCGACGGGCAAGGCTATTTCGATGTCCTCGTCAACGACAGGTGCTACGGGTGGCGCGGCGGCCGGCTCATCAACCACGGGCGGTAAATAACTATCCACATCAATGCGATCAAGCGTTAACTGGTAACGTACGCTTTGCTTTGCAATATCGGGGATATTAACAACGCCCTTCAGCGTGCTTTCATCCAGCCGCAATTGAATGTCAGTCAGTTTCGCGCGCGATGCGTTGGCATCGATTCGCGCAGTGAGCGTGGCGGCACCCAGGCGAGACGGGTTTGCGCTTACCGGCAAGTCAATACCGAATTTTTTCGCCAGCGCACGCGGGTTCATTTCATTGGTGGTAACAGTGCCCGTAGCGGTCGGCGTGCTGTCAAGCCCCGTAATAGCCAGGTCCGCCATTAATTCTGCGCCAAATGCTGACAGCTTCAGTTTATCCAGGCTGGCTTTTTGTTGCTGCAGATCGGCATGCGCAGCGGTTTGCAGCCTGACATCAATACGCTCTGCCGCGATACTTTTCATTAATGTATTGACAGCAAGATCGAAATCATTGATATCAAAAACAGTCAGCTCACGATTGAATTTGAGTTTTGTATCAAGCTTGATTCGTGCATCAACTTCGGGCTTGTTATTATTAACATGCGCACTAAATGTTAAAGGTACCCAGGTATCAAACTGGATATTGCCGGTCTCCAGGTTGAGATCACTGATGGCCGCGCGTATACCCGATTGATCATCCATCCATTGAACACTGGCACCTACGAGCTCAATACCATTGACCAGCAACCCGGCGAGCGCGGGTTGCCCCGATATTTCTTTGTCATCCTTAATCTCAGTGTCACCTGCATTGGCAGGCTGCGCGAGATCCTGCCAGTTGGTTTTGCCGTCTTTGTGTGTCTCAAGCGATGCCGACAGGCCATGCAGGCGTATCTTGTGAACAACAATATCGCGTTTCAACAAGGGCAACACTTTAACCCTGATATCAAGCTGATCAATGCGGGCAAAATCATTTTTGCTAAAACCTTGCGCGTTGCTCAATGCCAGCTTGCCAACCTCAAGCCCTATCCAGGGAAACAGTGACAGGGATATATCACCCTCAATAGAAAGTTTTCGCCCGGTCTGCTGCTCAACCGCCTGCGTTAACTCTGCTTTGTAATCATTGGGATCGAAGGTAATTGCAAACGCTGCAATGGCGATAATAATTATCGCCAGCAGGCCAGAAATTATTTTAATAAAAGTTTTCAAGCTAACTCTCCATAATGGTCGTTGCCATGATGTATGTGGCCAAGATGTACGTCGCTAGTGTTCGCGTTGCCAGTCGCCGGATTTACCGCCGGATTTTTTCAGCAATCGAACCTGTTCGATCACCATACCGCGGTCCATCGCCTTGCACATATCATAAACCGTCAGCAGGCTCACCTGCACCGCGGTAAGCGCCTCCATTTCGACGCCCGTCACGCCCTGTGTCTCGACCGTAACGCGACAGATGACCGCGCCCTGTTCGACATCTGGATTCAGCGCAATATCCACATGACTGAGTGAAATCGGATGACACAATGGGATCAGCTCGGCGGTTTTTTTGCTGGCCATGATGCCTGCTACACGTGCCACCGCGAGCACATCGCCTTTCTTGTGACTGTGCGAGACCAGGGTATCGAGGGTATGCGCCTGCATCGTGATCCGGCCTTCGGCCACGGCACGACGCCGGGTGGATGATTTATCGCCAACGTCGACCATATGGACTTCGCCGCGCGGGTTAAGGTGGTTGAGGTCATCTGACATAAGGCTCGCGATCTCGGGGCTGGTTTTGAACGACCAGCATAGCAAGCCCGTTGCCGGCAATAAAGCCCACCTTGTTGATGCCAACAGGTTTTAAACAAAAACGGCCCCGATGTCGGGGCCGTTTTATCAGTGCAGATAGCTGAACGATCAGAATTCGCGTTTGGCGGCATCGATCTTGATTTCAACACGACGGTTTTTGGCGCGGCCATCGCGGGTATTGTTGTCCGCAATCGGGCGACCCTCACCGTATCCGGTAGTTTTAATCACATTAGCGTCAACACCTCTAGCAACCAGTTCAGCTTTCACGGCTTTCGCACGTTTTTCTGATAATTGCTGGTTGAACGAAGCAGCACCGCGGTCGTCAGTATGGCCCTCGACGATTACCTGCTTGATGTTTTCACCCTTGAACTTACCGAGCAGATCTGCGACAGCAGCCTTACCCGCCGGACTCAGTGTACTGCCCCCCAGCTCGAATGATGCACCGGAAGCCAGGCTCAGCTCACGATATTTTGGAGCCGGAGACGTTTTAACAGGCATCGCCTGCTTGGTTACTGGCGCAGGTGTTGCAGCCTTAACCGGCGCAGCTGCAGCTTTTGCAGGTTTGGTGGAGGCGCCATCAGCGCTACATTCGTCACCCGATTTCCAGTTAATGGTGTGCAGGCAGGTGCCGCTACCGTCTTTCACTACGCTACCGGCACTGTCCAGCCAGACAGTATCTGTGTGTGCACTGGCAGACGTTGCTACCAGGCTCAGCGCTGAAACCAGTAATGATTTTTGTATAATGTTCATAAGTTCTCCTGTAGGACTTGTATGCCACTGTTCTGTGTGGCCTATATGTTGTGCGTGCGAGTATACAGCGCGCCAGCTGTGCATGTGCTTATATTACTGAATAATGGCGGCAATAAATGTTAACAAGTGTGTCGGGTATTTATGGCCACGTCGGGGTAAGCTACACCTATGAGTATCCAGGTTAAGTTTTTTGCCAGCCTGCGCGAGCGGCTCGGTACTGGCAGCGTCGAGATTGAAGACCTCACAGTCAGCACGGTGCGCGAAGCATGGCAACAGGCGACACAGCAGAACGGGATTCCGGCAAACACCTTGTGTGCAATCAACATGCAGTATGCAAAGCTGGATGATGCGGTGCGCGACGGTGATGAAGTTGCGTTCTTCCCGCCAGTCACCGGAGGCTGACATGCCCGCGCAAATCATTGAGCACAGTTTCAACCCATGGCAATCACTGGCGGCGCATGAGGCAACGCTGAGCGCGGGAAGTTTTGGCGGCTGCGCTAATTTTGTCGGCAGTATGCGTGATTTTAATGCCGGCGATAAAATTAGCCAGATGACACTGGAACATTACCCGGCGATGACTCAGCAGTATCTCGATGAATTATGCGCACATGCGATCAGGCACTGGTCACTGGTTGATGGCCTGATTGTGCATCGCGTTGGCCTGATACATCCCGGTGAGTCGATTGTACTCACAGCCACCTGGGCAGCACATCGCGAAGCAGCGTTTGCTGCCTGCCGGTATATGATGGAAGAACTGAAATCGAACGCGCCGTTCTGGAAAAAAGAAATCACTGACAGCGGCGAGCGGTGGGTGCACGATGCACCCACCTCTGGCGAACCCCCTACTGAATCAAAATAAACAGCGCTGTCCGGCCGCGCTGCACATTCAACAGTATTTGTTTGTCAGCACTGCCGAGCACCTTGCGCAGCTCTTCGATATTTTTCACCGCGCGCCGATTGACTGAAAGAATAATATCGCCTTCGCGAAGGCGTGCGTTCCAGGCGGCGCTACCGCGCTCCACCTTGGTGACTTCCAGGTATACCTGGCCGTCTTTTTCAGTCTGCTCGATGGTGGCGCCGGCGAGGCGTTGATTCAGTCGATCACCTTCCACGCTTTGCGCATCAGCATCCTGAATGGTCGCTTTAAGGGTAAGTTCTTTATTGTCGCGTATTACCTTGACCTTCATGGTCTCACCCACGCGCAGCATGCCTACAATATTACGCATCGCCGAAGCGCTCTTCACCGGAACACCGTCGATACTGAGCACCACGTCACCGGCTTTCAGCCCGGCTTTTTCGGCGGCTGATTTTTCAATCACCTGTGAAATCACCACGCCCTGGTGCAGGTCGAGACCAAAAGCATTGGCCAGGTCGGGGGTAAGGTTTTGCATCACCACGCCCAGCATGCCACGACGCACTTCACCGAATTCGATCAGCTGGTCGACAATCTGGCGCACCATGTTAATGGGTATCGCAAAACCGATACCGACATTGCCCGCGCCACCGGCAGCAATAATGGCGGTGTTCAAACCGACCAGTTCGCCGCGCAGGTTAACCAGCGCACCGCCGGAATTACCGGGATTAATCGATGCATCGGTCTGGATGAAATTTTCGTAACCCTCGATGCCAAGACCGGTGCGGCCGAGTGCACTGATAATGCCCGAGGTCACGGTCTGGCCGAGGCCAAACGGATTGCCTACAGCCACCACGAAATCACCGACACGCAAATCATCAGAATCAGCAAACTGCAGCGCATCAAGATTATCGCCTTCCACCTTGACGACGGCCACGTCAGCTTCAGGATCCGAGCCCACCACCTTGGCTTCATACTGCTGGCCATTGTGCAGGGTGATGGTGATTTCATCCGCGCCTTCGACGACATGATGGTTGGTGACAATATAGCCTTCATCTTTATCGATGACGACACCGGACCCCAGGCTCTTGGTTTCCTTGCGTTGCGGTTCCATGCCACGGAAAAAATACTGGAACAGCGGGTCGCTCTGCATGGGATGGTTTTGTACGTCAATATGGCCCCGGGTGGCGATGTTGACTACCGCAGGCACCACCTTTTCGACCATGGGTGCCAGGCTCGGCAAGTCGCTGCCATTCACGGCCACTGGCAGGGTGGCGCTCGCGGCACCACTGAACAGCATCAACGCCAGTGTCACTGGCAACAGAATTCGATTCAACAGATTTGGACCCAGCGGGTGTTTGTGTTTCATGTCATCTCCAGATACTTAATGTGTGCGACAGCCCGGTTGACTGGCACGGCCGTGGAAAGTTCGAAACCAGTATAGCAGCCCCCACACCCGGGAACTGTCGGCTGAAGTTGAAGTCACACTGCGCAGCTGCTATGTTCTCGAACTCTGAAATTACCATATATGGACACGACCCAATGAAATCAAGCCACCTTCTGGCAATCGCCCTGCTCGTACCCCTCGCCGGCTGCCTCGATAAAGCTGCCGATTCAACCGCCCTCAAGCTGGAAAGCCTTGAAGACAAGGCCAGCTACAGCTTTGGCGTGGACTTTGCGACCCGTTTGAATCAACAGAACATCACGCTCAATACTGACGCCCTGGTACAGGGCATCCGCGACGGTAGCGCAGGCACTGAAACCCTGCTCAGCGCAGACGACATGAGCACCGCCCGCACCGAGTACCTCACCCAGTTGCGTGATGAGCTGGTTGCCAAACAGAATGCCGAAGCCGAAAAGAACCTCGACGCCGGCAAAGCCTTCCTGGCTGAAAATGCCAAAAAAGAAGGCGTCGTCACCACCGACAGCGGTTTACAGTACAAGATCATTACAGAGGGCACCGGTGCCACCCCCACCGCTGACGACACCGTGGTCACCCACTACCGTGGCACCGTGATCGATGGCCGCCAGTTTGATAGCTCCTATGATCGCGGCACACCCGCCACCTTCCCGGTCAAAGGCGTTATCAAGGGCTGGACCGAAGCTTTGCAATTAATGAAAGTCGGCGCCAAGTGGCAGTTGTTTGTACCGTCTGAACTCGCGTATGGCGCCACCAAGCGCAGCGAAGAAATTCAGCCAAACTCAACGCTGATTTTCGATATCGAGTTGCTGGAAATTCAGTCGAAAGAATAAACACATATAAAAAAATATTTGCCACAGAGGACACAGAGATCACAGGGGTAAAAACTTAAAAGCTATTCACGGCAAAGGCGCAAAGGTCGCAAAGAAAAGTTTTTAACAATATTCAATACTTTCTTTGCGACCTTTGCGGTGATATTTATCTCTGGTTTTTAACCTCAGCGTTCTCTGTGCCCTCTGTGGCTAACAAGTTTGTTATTCGATGTTCTGCACCTGTTCGCGCATTTGTTCGATTAACACCTTGAGTTCAACTGACACCTGGGTGGTGCGTATATCGGCTGATTTTGAACCCAGGGTATTGGCTTCGCGGTTTAGCTCCTGCATTAAAAAATCCAGCCGCCTGCCCACAGCTTCATCACGTTCAAGTACATGGCAGAGTTCCTTGATGTGACATTCAAGCCGGTCGATCTCTTCGTCTACATCCATTTTTTGCGCAATGTAAACCAGTTCCTGTTCGAGTCGATCCATGTCGGGATCGGCTTTTAGTTCTGCTAAACGTGCCATTAGTTTTTCGCGGTGCAACTGCCGTATCTCAGGCATTTGAATGCGCACCTGTTCAACCTGGTCCTGCATGCCCTTGCAGCGCTGCATGACGAGCTGGTGCAACCGCTCACCTTCACGTTCACGGTTTTCAACCAGTTCCTTGAGTGCGGATTCGAGCAATTCCACGCTCGCATCCAGCACCGGTTTCATATCCAGCGCGGTCTCCTTGACGATACCGGGCCATTGAAGAATTTCCACGGCGTTGATTTCAGACGGCTGGTGCAGAAAATCATTGATGCGCTGACAGGCCTTGATCAGTGACTTGGCGAATACGTCATTTATTTCGATGCCATTTTCAATGGCTATCTCGGGTTTAAAGCGCAAGCCGCCTTCAAGCTTGCCGCGGCCCAGGTGTGCATTAATCAGTTCACGATAGCGATTTTCATAGCTGCGCATTTCATCTGGCATGCGCAAATTGATATCAAGATAACGGTGATTAACCGTGCGCAGTTCCCAGGTGAGGGTGCCGAAACTGTGTTTGGACTGGCAACGCGCAAAACCGGTCATGCTTTTTATCATGCAGTGCTCTCCTCGATGTTCCCCATGAACTGGCCTCCAGCGGCTTTCGGCATTCTAGCAGCTATCAGCGCCAGACAGGCAAGGCGCCAGCCATGTATAATGCGCGGCGAATAATGAGGAACACACTATGAGACCCAGCAACCGCGCCGCTGACGAAATGCGCAAGGTAATTATTACCCGAAACTACACCAAGCACGCCGAAGGTTCAGTGCTGGTTGAATTTGGCGACACAAAAGTCATCTGCACGGCATCGGTCGAAGACCGGGTGCCCGGATTTTTACGCGGCAAGGGCCAGGGCTGGGTCACCGCTGAATATGGCATGTTGCCGCGCTCGACCGGCAGCCGCATGGGCCG
>JBATHJ010000213.1:0-3282 GCA_049666625.1 Gammaproteobacteria bacterium
CAGCAGTGAGTCTGACCCTATTGATTCTCTACTGCATAGCCAAATGCCAGCAGTAACAATAACCCATGAGCCGAAATCAATACTGTTTTCCCGATACCAATGCTCCTGGATGAATATCAATAAATAACTCCTGTGACCAACAGCACTATAGGCACCGGCCATATTTGGTCTATCGCAGATATCTGGTAATTGTTAAGCACTTCCTTTGTCCTCTAACAGTTAACTAAGCATATAGTTAAAATATCGAATATTACAGAATTCTGCATAGAGTCTCCCTACCACAACATGACAACCACACCCGTCCATCAAAGCAACTTCGGCAAGGCCTCCGACAACAGCTGGTGCACCGAACGACTGCCGACTTTCAGATTGCTCTCGATTTCTTCCATCGACACTACCGAGCCATCGCCCTTGCCTGCTGCCCAGTTGACGACGATGGCGCAATGCGCGTAGCACATGCCGAGTTCATGGGCGAGTGAGGCTTCGGGCATGCCGGTCATGCCGACGATGTCGCAGCCGTCTTTTTCCATGCGGGCGATTTCGGCCACGGTTTCCAGGCGCGGGCCCTGGGTGGCGCCGTAGGTTGCGATGGATTCATTTTCCAGTTTTAAATCATCGGCTGAACTTTTGAGTACGCCGCGCAGTTCTTCGTCGTAGGGATAACTGAAATCTGTATGCACCACGTTGGCATCTTCGCCTTCGAAGAAGGTGTGTTTGCGCGAATAGGTGTAGTCGATTATCTGGTCGGGGAACACCAGTCTGACCGGTGACATCGCGGGCGTGATACCGCCGACTGCCGCGATTGAAATGATATGACTAATACCCAGTTCGTGAAACGCGGCCATGTTTGCGCGGTAATTGATTTTGTGTGGCGGGATGGTGTGGCCAATACCGTGGCGTGGCAGGAACACGACTTCACCACCGCAGATGCGGCCGAACATGGCCGGGCTCGAGGGTGAACCGTAGGCGGTGTTTACCATTTCTCGATGCGTGACCTGCAGTTTTTTGATGGAATTGAGGCCGCTGCCGCCGATGATGCCGATTTTCATTTATTCATCCACCGCGTAGATACCATTGAGGTGGCGCAGGCCGCCCTTGTAGTCCATGCCAAATCCAAACACGTAACGGTCGTCAACTTCCAGTGCGGTGTAATCGCAATCCACACCCTTGATGCAGCGTTCGTGGATCTTGCGCAGCAGCACCACGCTGATCACCTGTTTCGCGCCTTTCGCCTTGCAGTACTTGATGATTTCATCGAGGGTGATGCCTTCATCGAGAATGTCATCAAGAATTACCACGGTGCGGTCCTGCAGCGATGTGTGCGGTTCGGCCAGCCAGTTGAGCACCTCACCGCCTTTGGTCTGGTTGCGGTATCGCGTGGCATGCACGTAATCCAGGTCAAGATCGAATTCCAGCCGGGTCACCAGGTGGCCGGTGAACACAATGCCGCCATTCATCACGCACAGCATCAACGGGTGCAGGTCTTTTAAATGCGTTTCAAGCTTGTCGGCGAGCACATCCAGTGCATACGAAATTGTGGCAGCATCGAATATCAGCTGTGCGCGCGGCACCACCGAGGCGATGGTTATTTCATCAGGGTTTTTTGTCGCAGTTTGCATAGGGTTCTTCAATAGGTAAATGTCACCGTGTTGTCGTCCATCGCTTCCTTGATCAGGTACGCCGCGCCGATGACTTCTTCAATTTCCGGAATCAGGTTCTCGCCCCAGAGTTCGAGCGTGGGTGTACACACCTTGAATACCACGCCGGCATTACGCGCTTCCTGGATAACATCGTACATGGTGCGATGGTTTTGCGAGTTGAGTGTCACATTCTCCGCGTTGTTGTTGACCGCGAGCACGCCGGACAGCCCGGTGAAAATCACTTCAACTTCGTAGCTCATGGCAGCTGCGATAGTGGCCTGGAACAGGGGCGCGGCAAATCCTTCTGGATTTTCCGGATCAGAGTTCGCCATGATGATCAGCAGTTTTTTACTCATCGAATTCATTTATGCGCGATTTCTTTTTCGGTGAATAAATAATCTTTCAGTTCCTTGTCCAGGGTCGGGTCCTTGCGCCGGATCCATTCCAGCACCATAGCCGCATGCTCTTTTTCTTCATCGCGGTTGTGCGCCAGGATTGCTTTCAGAGCTTCATCTTTGCAGGCGTCTACCCGCTGGTTGTACCAGTCGACGGCTTCGAGCTCTTCCATCAGCGAGGTGATGGCGCGGTGCATGTCGCGGGTTTCATCACTGAGTTCTGCAATGGGTTCGTGGTAGCCTTCGTTCGCCATATATTATCTCCGGGTTATTATCAGTTTATTCAATCTGCAGACCTGGTCGTAGTATTGGCCATGCATGCCGTTCAAACATCCATTTCCAGCCAGGGCGATTCATCGAGTTTCGCCACCTGCTCCGAGGCTGTGCGCCAGCGCTCGCTGGCCAGCAGGCGTTCGCGCTGTACACTGCCCCTGCCGTGCATGCGCGCAAGTCGCAGTTGCGAGGCCGGGTTTGAATAGCCCTGCAAATACTCAACCACTTCAAGCGCGCCGTCGGTGTGATTACACACCAGCACCATGTCACAGCCGGCAGCGAGTGCCTGCTTCGCGCGCTCGCCATAACTGCCGGCAATGCAGGCCGCTTCCATGGTGAGATCATCACTGAAAATCACGCCCTGGAACTTGAGACGATTTCGAAGTATGTCCTGTAACCAGATTTTTGAATACCCCGCCGGCCGACTGTCGACTTTTTCATAAATCACATGCGCGGGCATAATCGCTGGCAGGCCGTTTTCAATCATGTGCGCAAACGGCACGATATCTTCATTCATCAGGCTGTCAAAATCACGCCGGTCGACTGGCAGTGCCAGGTGCGAATCTTCCGCCACGCCGCCATGACCGGGAAAATGCTTGCCAACGGCCGACATGCCGGCTTCATTCATGCCGTGCATGAAGGCATAGGCCAGGGTCGCAGCGATCCTGGGATTGCCGTGAAACGCACGGTTACCAATCACGCCGCTGACACCGTGGGCCAGGTCCAGCACCGGCGCAAAGCTGAAGTCGACACCAATCGCGCGCAACTCCGCCGCCATCAACCAGCCCGCCTGCTCGGCACAACGCCGCGCCTGTTTTGAGTCATGTTTATACATATCGCCAAAAACAGCCACTGGCGGCAGCCGGGTAAAGCCTTCGTGAAAACGCTGCACCCGACCGCCTTCGTGGTCAATCGCAATCAGCAGGTGGGGCGAGCGCAGCGCATGGATTTCGGTAATCAGCGCAGTTATCTGC
>JBATHJ010000214.1:0-7845 GCA_049666625.1 Gammaproteobacteria bacterium
TTGAGCGCAAGGCCGTGAAAACAGCGGCCTTTTCGCACCCGCAGGCCGAGTGCGGCGATCTTGCGGCCATCGACATACACCCCAGGCGCATCGCGTTTTGCTTCAGCCTGGATTCCAGACGCATTGAGTAAAGCAATCACACTGTTTTCGAGCCGGGTGACCAGCTCACGCACCCCGAGTTTCATGCGTTGAATATCGAACAGCACGTAAACCACGAGTTGCCCGGGGCCGTGATAGGTCACCTGGCCGCCGCGGTCAGACTGCACCAGCGGAATATCAGCGGCGGCCAGCACATGTTCCACCCTGCCATTTTTGCCCAGGGTAAACACCGGCGGGTGCTCGACCAGCCAGAGTTCATCTTCAGTGGTATTGTCGCGTTGATCGGTGAACGCCTGCATCTCGCGCCATACTTTTTCGTATGGCTGCACGCCCAGGTCACGAACAATCATTGCGTATTGGTATTGCTTCAGATGGAGAACAGCACATGCTCGCAGGCCGTCAGGTCCATGTAGATGGCGTCGAGCTGCTCACGGCTTTTGGCCTGTACAGTAATAGTGATCGAAATATAATTGCCCTTACCGCTTTCGCGCATACGAATCGCACCTTCACCCAGGTCGGGCACATGGCGATTCATGATTTCAATGACTGCGGCTTCAAGCTCGGGGGTTGATTTTCCCATCGCCTTGATGGGAAATTCGCATGGAAATTCAAAAACACTGTCGTCGTCGTTTATGATGTTGTCATCTGTCACGAATCGGCCTCATGCGTTGCGCAATTCCTGTTTGCACTGCTGGTAGATGGCAATCATTTTACGCCACATATCACCCGCATGGCCATTACCAACTGGCTTGCCGTTGAGCTCAACCACCGGCGCAATCTCGCGAATCGATCCGGTCAGCCAGACCTCGTCCGCTGCTTCCAGTTCACCCAGGGAAATATGCCGCACTTCACAGTTGATGCCGTTGCGCTCGGCCAGTTCGAGCACCAGGTCGCGGGTAATGCCGGGCAAAAGGTGGTTGCTTTTTGGCGGCGTTATCAATACGTTATTTTTGACGATGAAAACATTGCTCGCCGTGCCCTCGGTAACATCGCCATTGCGCACCAGGATAGCGTCTGCCACCTCGGCTTCGTTTGCCCTGTGGCGCAGCATCACGTTGGCGACCAGTGAAATCGATTTAATATCACAGGCGTGCCAGCGAAAATCATCCACGGTGATAGTGCGCAGGCCTTTCTCCAGTTCATCAACAGAAACCGGCCTGACGTGAATCACCATGGCAAACACGGTGGGCGAGACATCGGGCTTGATGCCCAGGTCACGAACCGGGTATGCACCGCGGGTTATCTGCAGATAAATCGCGCGGTCTTCGCCGGGATTTTGTTCCAGCAGGGTATCAAGCATGCGCATCCATTCATCATCGCTCAGTGGCGATTTCATACTGACCAGCCGCAGGCTGTTGTGCAATCGAAGTAAATGTTCGTGCGTACGGAACCGGTTGCGACCATACACCGGGATGACTTCGTAAACGCCATCACCAAACAGGAAACCGCGATCCATGACTGAGACGCTGGCTTTATCTATCGGCAGAAACTCGCCATTGAGGTAAACCGTGTTTTCA
Source organism: Gammaproteobacteria bacterium (assembly GCA_049666625.1). GTDB lineage: Bacteria > Pseudomonadota > Gammaproteobacteria > SZUA-229 > SZUA-229 > JASBSR01. The sequence continues at coordinate 1,617 of JBATHJ010000214.1, forward strand.
CTCATGTGTGCGCCCACGTGGGCAGACATCAGCTGTCATATTTTAGTGTGCAGGCATCGCTTAGTTAAACATCTTGAGTACGTAGTCCTTTAATACCCGGAGCAGGTTGCCTTCATCAATATTCTCCAGCGCGACCAGCGGCACCTTGTCAATTTCTTCTTCGTTCAACATCACGCGTACAACGCCGACCTGTGCACCCTTGCGCAGCGGTGCTTCGATATTGGCATCAACATCAAGCGTGGCATCGAGGCTTTTATACGCGCCGCGCGGTATGGTGACAAACATATCCTGCAACAGGCCAAGTGAGACCTCATCTGTTTCACCCTGCCAGATGCGCGAGCGATTGAGAACTTCACCAGCGGTATACAACTTGTGGGTCTCATAAAAACGGAAGCCATAATTGAGCAGTGACTGGCTGACGCTGGCGCGCGCCTTTTCGCTCTTGGTGTTCAGCACGACTGCAATCAGCCGCATGTCACCGCGCTTCGCCGATGACACCAGGCAATAGCCCGCCGAGTCGGTATGCCCGGTTTTCATGCCATCAACCGTTTTGTCACTCCATAACAGTTTGTTGCGGTTATATTGCTTGATGTTGTTATAGGTGAATTCCTTCACGGCGTACCAGCTGTAATGTTCGGGATGGTCACGAATGACTGTCGCTGCCAGGGTTGCGATATCACGCGCCGTGGTCAGGTGCTGTGGATCTGGCCAGCCGGTGCTGTTCATAAAATGGGTACTGGTCATGCCCAGCTTGAGCGCATACTGGTTCATGAGTTCGACGAATGCATCTTCGGTCCCGGCAACATGTTCCGCCAGCGCGACACTGGCATCGTTACCGGACTGGATAATCAGTCCCTTGAGCAGGTCCTCAACACTGACCTTGGTACCGACTTCTACATACATGCGTGAACCACCCATGCGCCAGGCTTTTTCACTAATGGTCACCAGGTCCTGTACCCCCAGGCGTCCGGCGATTATCTCGTTGAACACCACGTAAGCGGTCATCAGCTTGGTGATACTGGCGGGCTCGATCTGCACATCAGCATCTTGCTCGGCAAGCACCTGGCCACTGTGATAATCGAGCAACAGGTAGTTATCTGCCGCCACTTGCGGCGCCGCCGGTACCGGCAAGGGTGCTGCACCCACGCTGAATGTGGCAATGAATAAGATGGTGATTACGGGGAGTAACAGTTTTTTCAGACAGGTCATTTTATATTTTTCAGTTTGTTAATTTTGAATTCAGTTGTAGGTTACGATTGTTGCAGTGTCGTATTTGATTTCTTTTAACTGTGACAGTAATTTCTCTGCCACATCACGCGTCGGTACCGGGCCAATGCGCACACGATAAAGCAGCGCGCCCTTGCTGTTTTCGACATGAATACGCGCGCTGTTAAAATTCTGTTCGCGCAGGTCTTTGAGCATTTTCAGCGCTGAGTCTTCATTTGCGTAGGCCACTACCTGCACATACAGTTTGCCGTCGTCCCGAATCAGTGACTCGTCACGCGAAACCCGCACGGGTCTGGCAGCGGCGGCGACATGCACATCAGCCGCCTCTGGATCTTCCAGCGAATCGGGCGTCACCACGCGAATACTCACCGGCGCCGTCCCGGTCTGCGCCACACCGAGCTTGGTGGCCGCGGCATAAGACAGGTCGATAATTCTGCCTTCGTGGAACGGCCCGCGATCATTCACTTTGACAATCGCCTTTCGATTGTTTCTGTGATTGGTCACTTCAACATAGGAAGGCAGCGGCAATGATTTATGTGCTGCTGTCATGCTATGCATATCGTAGGTTTCACCGCTGGATGTGCGCTGACCATGAAACTTGCTGCCATACCACGAGGCGTCGCCTTTCTCGGTAAAACCATCAGCAGCGCTTTGCATTACATGGTAACGCTTGCCAAAGACTTCATAACTTGATGGATTTCCGTAGCGGCTTTTGGGCTCAGCTTTCGGCACTGCATCTTCAATTTCATCCCATACGTAATCGACACTGTCAGGCGGCCCGTCCCTGACACTGCACGCCGACAATATGCAACAGGAAAGCAGCAGGCCATTGCGAAGAATGCGCACTAGTCACCCGCTTGCGCCAGCAGTTCCTGGCTCAGCTGGTGCACGGCCATCGCATACAGGGCGCTGTGGTTATAACGTGTAATCACGTAAAAATTCTTCAGTCCCAGCCAGTGTTCTTCGCCCTGGGCGCCGTCAAACGTGATCAGGGTGACTTCGGTGCTTGCATCGACAGGCGCATCTGTGACCACACCCAGTTCGCGCAATTGTGCGATGGTGGTATAGGGCTTTAGCTTGTCACGTCCGCTATCTTTAATTTTTTTATCGGCGCTGGCGGCATACACAACAGGCTGATTTTTCACCCAGCCATGCATTTTGAAATAGTTTGCCACGCTGCCTATCACATCGGCCTTGTTGTTCCACAGGTCGCGTTTTCCGTCACCGTCAAAATCCACTGCATAATGCCTGTAACTGCTGGAAATAAATTGCGGCATACCCATGGCCCCGGCATAGGAACCCTGAATTTCTTTAACACTGATGTCTTCTTCGCGCGCCAGCAACAAAAACTGCTCAAGTTCACTGCGGAAAAATTTGGCTCGCGGCGGATAGTCAAACCCCAGTGTTGTCAGCGAATCAAACACTCCGGTACCGCCACTGCGTTTGCCGTAATAAGTCTCGACGCCAATAATGGCCGCTATCAGGTGGGCGGGCACACCGTATTCTTTCTGTGCGCGCTGTAACAGCTCGCGATTGTCCTTCATAAACTGCACACCGCCTTCGATGCGCTTGCTGGTGATAAATATTGGGCGGTATTGTTTCCAGGTCAGGGTTTTTTCAGCCGGTTTGCTGATAGATGTGAGCACGCTGTCGAGTTTGGTGGCCTCGGCGAACCACTGCGTAAGTTTGTCTTTGTCGAACTGGTGCTTGCTCACCATCTGTTCGATAAATTGTTGCACATCTTCACGCTGACTGTAATTGGCTTCGGCCTGCGCCGGCAGCATTACCGTGCCTGCAAACAGGACTATGAACAGATCTCTCAAAATATGCATATTATTTACCCGTATCAGTCTTTTGCTGACTTAATTATTGTGCGCCGCCGTGGGCGCGAATGGTTGCTGTTTCGAGTCCGGTTTTGTCAGATGGTTTCACTCAATTTATCTCGATAGCAACCTGCGATGCGAATTTATCGACATCAGCATGCCAAATGCCGCCATCAGCGTTACCATGGATGTCCCACCATAGCTGACCAGCGGCAACGGTACACCCACCACCGGCAGCACGCCCGAGACCATTGCGACATTTACAAACAGGTAAACGAAAAAGGTCAGGCTCAGGCTGCCCGCGAGCAGACGGCTGAAATTGTCCTGCGCACGCGTAGCGATGTACAGACCGCGCAATATAATGAACGCGTACAGGGCAATCAACACGATAGCGCCCATCATACCAAATTCCTCGGCAAATACCGCGAAGATAAAATCGGTGGAACGTTCGGGTAAAAAGTCGAGCTGCGACTGGGTGCCATTGAGCCAGCCCTTGCCGTAAATCCCGCCCGATCCGATGGCGATTTTCGACTGGATTATATGGTAACCCGAACCCAGCGGATCACTTTCGGGGTTAAACATGGTAAGTACGCGCTGGCGCTGATAATCGTGCATAAAAAATTTCCACAGCAGCGGGATAAAACCGAGCATGGCAACGACGGTGCCGATCAATACACTCCAGCGAATGCCGGCGAGAAATACCACGAAAAATCCCGCGGCAGCCACCAGCAGCGCGGTGCCCAGGTCCGGCTGGCGCGCAATCAGCAAGGTCGGCAGCATTACCAGGACGGCGGAAATGACCAGTGATTTAAACCCCGGCGGCAGGGGCCGTTCAGACAGGTACCAGGCTAGCATCATCGGTGTCGCCAGCTTCATCATTTCTGAAGGCTGAAATTTCACCACGTAAAGGTCGAGCCAGCGCTGCGCGCCCTTGCCTATTTCGCCCGCGAGCAACACCAGCACCAGCAGCAATACCCCGAGCGCAAACACCCAGGGCGTCCATAGATACAGCTGGTGCGGCGAGATCTGCGCCAGTAGCAGCATGACAAAAAATGCCAGCGACAGGCGCACCATCTGTTTTTCCAGCAATGCAAACGATTGATCGCCCGCACTGTAGAGTATGCCGAGGCCCGCCGCAGTGAGTAATAGCAGGCCCAGGAACAGCACCGGATCGATGTGAATCAGGTTGAGCAGTCGCACGGTGCGACTAGTGTCTTCGAACTGGATAATCAATCCTCCGCGGTGGTGCCAATTTTGCTTATTGGGGGGCTGTCTACGCCCAGGTAGTGGTCGATCAGCTTGCGCGCAATCGGCGCAACCCGGCTGCCATGCTCGCCATTTTCAGCGACCACGGCGACCACAATCTGCGGGTCATCATACGGCGCGAAGGCAATGAATAAACCATGGTCACGCAGTTTTTTCGCCACGGTTTCCGCGTCATACTCCTCATCCTGTGCAATGCCGAAGACCTGCGCGGTGCCGGTTTTCCCCGCCATTTTGTATTTCAGGCCATACCCGGTCAAACGCGCTGTGCCCCAGGTGCCGTGCAAGACGTCTCGCATCGCGCGGAAGACAACACCCCAGTTGTATTCACTGCGCAGTTTTATCCGGGTCTCTTCCGGGCGCACAATTTCGCTGTATTCGCCCTGGCTGTTTCTAATTTCTCTCACCAGGTGTGGCTGGCGCTTGATGCCCTTGTTGGCAAGCGCTGCGGTGGCGGTGGCCAGTTGTAACGGGGTGGTCAGCATATAGCCCTGGCCAATGCCCGATATCAGGGTTTCGCCCGGATACCATACCTTACGATGCACCCGCTTTTTCCATTCACTGGAAGGCAACAGGCCGCTACGCTCACCCAGCAGATCGATGCCGGATTTTTTACCGAAACCAAACTGGTCGAGAAAGTCGTGAATGCGATCGATGCCCATGCGCCGTGACAGCTCGTAAAAATACACATCACAGGATTCCTCGATGGCCTTGTTCATATCAGTGTGACGATGGCCCTGCTTTTTCCAGTCGCGGTACTTACGCTCGGTATCATCCCCCGGTAACAGGTAGTAGCCTTTGCAATTAATGTCTTCGAGCTCTCCGATCATGCGGGTTTCGAGCCCGCCCAGCCCGATAAATGGTTTTATGGTCGATCCTGGTGGATACTGCCCATACAAGGCGCGGTTAAACAAGGGCTTGTAATCACCGTGCGACAGGGCATCGTAGTCGGCGTGGCTAATGCCTTCGACAAACAGGTTGGGGTCATAGGTCGGCTTGCTGACAAACACCAGCACCTCGCCATTTTTGGGATTAATCGCAATCACCGCACCGGCCAGGTCGCCCAGCGACGCATCGGCGATTTGTTGCAACTCCAGGTCCAGCGATAGCAGCAGGTCATTGCCCGGTACCGGCGGGATTCTGTCGATCACGCGTAATATCCGGCCCTCGGCATTGACCTCGACATTCTGCTGACCAACGATACCGTGCAGATCATCCTCGTAGTATTTTTCCAGTCCGTTCTTGCCGATATAGTTGGTGCCGCGGTAGTTTCCCTGGTCGATTTCGTTGAGTTCTTTCTCACTGATACGGCCGACGTAACCGATCACATGCACCACATCCCTGCCGTGCGGGTAATAGCGACTCAGGCGCGCGGCAATATCCATGCCCGGAAAACGGTGCCGATTGGTCGCCAGTCGCGCCACTTCTTCATCATCCAGTCGCGAGCGCAAGGATACGCTCTCAAACGGCCGATGACTGCGCAGCGCGGCGCGAAAACGCTTGATGTCCTGCTCATTCAGGCTGACGATCTCACCGAGGCCGGCCAGGGTGGCATCGATGTCATCGACCTGCTCGGGGATGAGCTCAAGATGAAACGTCGGCTGGTTTTCTGCAAGCACAGTGCCATTGCGGTCATATATCAGGCCGCGATTGGGTGGCAGTGCCATCAGGCGCACGCGGTTGTTCTCGGACAGGTCGGAAAAATGTGCATTTTCAATAATCTGCAGCCAGCCGAGGCGCACCAGCAGGGCCGCCAGTAATAACAGGCTGAGAAAAGCGGCAACGACAGCACGGCCGCGAAACAGGCGCGCCGTGTACGAATGATCAGTGACTGGCGTTCTATACGCCATCAATCACGCCCTCGTGAATGTGCAAACACGGGTCATTACAATCGATTGCTGCCGAAACCTGTATTT
>JBATHJ010000215.1:0-2262 GCA_049666625.1 Gammaproteobacteria bacterium
CTTGCGCGAAGCCATCAGTCAGTGGTTGCAGCGGCGTTTCAAATTACCGACCGCGCCGGATGCTGAAACCCAGGTATTGCCGGTCAGCGGCACGCGCGAGGCACTGTTTGCGTTTGCCCAGGCGGTGGTGGATCGCAGCAAGACCGGGGCGCGGGTGTTGATGCCCAACCCGTTCTACCAGATTTATGAAGGCGCGGCGCTGCTCGCTGGCGCCACGCCGTATTTTTACAACACCACGCGTGCGACGGGTTACCTGCCCGACTTTGACGCCATCCCCGATGGCGTCTGGCAACACTGTCAGTTGCTTTATGTCTGCACCCCGGGCAACCCGACCGGCGCGGTGATTAATGAGGCCACGCTGCAGATGCTGATCAAAAAATCACTGCAGTATGATTTTGTAATTGCCTCGGACGAGTGTTATTCCGAAATATTTTTTGACGAGGAAAATCCGCCGGTGGGCCTGTTGCAGGCCGCGACCAACATGGGACATACCGATTACAAAAACTGCGTAGTGTTTCATAGTTTATCCAAGCGCTCGAATTTGCCGGGCATGCGCTCGGGTTTTGTCGCCGGTGATGCCGCGGTGATGAAATCGTTTTTGCTGTACCGCACCTATCACGGTTGCGCACTGCCGCCTGCACATCAATACGCCAGCATCGCGGCGTGGAATGATGAAGAACATGTTTTACAAAATCGCGAACTCTATCGGCAGAAATTCGAAGCCGTGCTGAAAATATTAATGCCGGTATGCGATGTAGAAAAACCCCACGCCGCGTTTTATCTATGGATGCGCACCCCGATAGACGATGCCGAGTTCGCGCGCGCGTTATATGCAGAGCAGAACGTGACAGTGTTGCCGGGCAGTTATCTATCGCGCGTCGCAGACGATGGCGTCAACCCCGGCAGCGGCCACGTGCGCATGGCACTGGTGGCACCGCTGGATGAATGCGTGGAAGCGGCGCAACGTGTGCGCGCGTTTGTTGAAAAACTCAAGAACAAGAAATCATGACCGCAGAGACGCAAAGTAATCAATATCCAGGTAGGGCGGGCATTGCCCGCCATCACTATTCCGTCACGCAGTACAGAATTATCAGCACATATCGCCTGAAACTCTGTGCGAGGATTAATCTGGTATCTCTGTAGAAATATTTATGGCGGCAATGCCCGCCCTACCTTCCAGTATCAGGAATGTCTTTTCAAAATTGCAGTACTAATTAATTTTTACGCTTTTAAATATATAAATAACCGGAGTCAATCATGAGCGACATACAACAAATCATCGAAGAAGCCTTTGAACGCCGTGCGGATATTACCCCGCGCAACGTGGAAACCCGGGTTTCCGATGCGGTGATGGAGGCTGTCGGCATGCTCGACGCCGGCACTGCGCGTGTTGCCGAGAAGAAAGGCGGCAGCTGGGTGGTTAACGAATGGCTGAAAAAAGCCGTGCTGCTTTCATTTCGCATTAATGACAACGAATTCATCAAGGGTGGTTTTACCAATTATTACGACAAGGTGAATTCCAAGTTTGCCGATCACAATACACGCAGCTTTCGTGACTCGGGCGTGCGTGTAGTACCGCCGGCGACTGCGCGTTTCGGTTCTTACCTGGCACCCAGCGTGGTGCTGATGCCTTCGTACGTTAACATCGGCGCGTATGTTGATAGCGGCACCATGGTCGACACCTGGGCGACAGTCGGTTCATGCGCGCAGATCGGCAAGAACGTGCATCTTTCCGGCGGCGTAGGCATCGGCGGCGTACTCGAACCGCTGCAGGCCGCGCCCACCATAATCGAAGACAACTGCTTCATCGGCGCACGCTCGGAAGTGGTCGAAGGCGTGATCGTGGAACAAGGCTCGGTGATTTCCATGGGTGTATACATCGGCCAGAGCACCAAGATCTTCAACCGCGAAACCGGCGAGATCAGCTATGGCCGTATACCCGCGGGCTCGGTAGTCGTCTCGGGCAACCTGCCCTCGAAGGATGGTACCTACAGCTTGTACTGCGCCGTGATCGTGAAACAGGTCGACGAGAAGACCCGCGGTAAGGTGGGTCTGAATGAACTGTTGCGTGATATTGAATAAACGCTAAAAACTAAAGGCGTAACCGCAGAGGCGCAGAGGACGCAGAGAAAAACAAATATTATTTGTAAATGCATAACTGTTCTTTTCGTCATACCCGGCTTCGCGGGTATGACGATATTTTTTACATTAGTATTTCTTTCTCTGCGTCCTCTGCGTCCTCTGCGCCTCTGCGGTTTCGCC
>JBATHJ010000216.1:0-1674 GCA_049666625.1 Gammaproteobacteria bacterium
ATAGTGGTTGTACTATTGATAGTCATAATAACTCTGGATACCTCCGCGAAATAATGTCTAATATCCAGGCAAGCTGCATTTATTCTTTGTTTGATTTTCTTGAGGTAGAAGGCTCGACCACCAGTACCGGCAATTTAGAATGGTGCAGTACTTTCCTGATGGTATCGCCCATTAAGGCATACTCAAGCGACCTGCCCTCGCCTTTCATCCCCATCACAATGAAATCACATTGCTTTTCGTCAGCGACGCGCAGTATAACTTTGTAGGGTATGCCCTTTTCAACAACGATTTCATCAGGCTGAACGCCTTCCTTGCTGTATTCTTCGACGACTCGATCAATCGATTCCTGCAGGCTTTTTTCTTCATATTCACGTCTCGCCTGTATCCATTTTGTTTCGCTGCTCGAGCGTCCCATATTGATATCAAATACTGACAGATCAAATGTTTCCGGCAGGACATGCAGCAAGGTTACCCGGGAACCGTATTTTTCAGCGATACTTTTTGCATAATGACATGCTTCTTTGGCATTATCAGAATGGTCAGTTGCATATAAGATGTGGTCAATCGAAATCATTATAAGTACCGCGTATACAAGTCAGATTTAAATATTTCATGCATGTCGCCCATCTTGTTAATCTTTGGCAACATAGGTTAAATAATATTCTGGTATACCTTCATAGCCCCAGGCTTTTATCTGTCTCGCCCAGCCACCCAGGTTTTCTTTTGAAACCCTGATCAGTTTCATCGTGTTTATCACCGGAACTTCTTTTTGATGATGAATTTTATCAATGATTTTTTCAACAGAGACCTTGCCCCACCTGAATGTCGGCTGTGCGAGCAAAACAGGAACTACGCCCTTTTCAACATAAGGTAACTGTGCTGGAAGTGCGTCGACCGCGACAATTTTTAATTTTTCGGGATCGAGTTTTTCCAGCAGGGTTTCATTGAATAGCGCCCAGCCACCAATCATTGCCCAGCCGTCGATGTCCGGATGTTCAGTATTGACACGCAATACTTCCGCTGCCGCAGCCTGCGCAGATTCGTCATGGTTAAAGACACCGATGACTTCGATATTCGGAAATTTGGACGCAGCCTGTTTAACGCCCGCGACGCGTTGTTGCAGGTTGCGAGAATCCCGGCTGCCAGCAAGGATGGCAATGCGGCCCTTGTTACCCATCAGCTTCGCCAGCTCCTTCATTAACTGCTCGCCCAGGGCAATATCATCTGCGCCGTAGAAGGCGAACCGTTTTGAATCAGGTGAATCGCTGTCAAAAGTCATGACGGGCACGCCTCGATCCACGGCCTGGTCAATTGCAGTGCGTATGGAGTTTTTGTTCGAGCCTGATACCAGGATTGCATCTGTGCCTGCATCTACCGCAGCCATGATATTGTCTGCCTGGAAAGTATGGTCTTCTACCGATGGCGTGCGCCAGTCTATGGCTACATCAATCTTTTTGTATTTGTCTGACAGATCTTTGGCAGCAGCTTCAGCACCCACCCTGGCTGACAGGAATACCGGGTTCGATTCGCTCTTTGCGATCATGGTAATGGTGATCAGCCTGACATCATGCGGGATCGCTTCATCAAAATAATCACAGCCTGCGATTAAGGCCAGCATTGTAGTGCCGCATATCAACCTGAAGCCTGATCTCGATACTGTATGGCTCACAGCAT
>JBATHJ010000217.1:0-2353 GCA_049666625.1 Gammaproteobacteria bacterium
CGGGCTACTATTCACTATTCACTATTCACTATTCACTATTCACTATTAATTATTAATTATTAATTATTAATTATTAATTATTAATTATTAATTATTCATTATTCATTGTTCATTGTTCATTGCTCAAAGCGCCACCGCAACCAACGCCAGCCCCAGCACATACCACCACCAGCTCACACCATCTTCATCGTCAGCACCGGGCTGCGCCGGTTCGAGTACGCGTGGGTCAATTGTTTTTTTGACCGGCGCTGCATCAGGCAGGGGAATATAGAGTTGATTGCCTCTGGCGACCACGGTGGTCGCGGCTTCATTCTTCACATCCACCAGGCCCTTGATCACCTGCAGGAACAGGCCGTCGTCATCGGTATCAATCGTGCCGCCACAGCCTTTTGACTGGAATACGCGCAGGGCGTACTCGGTTCCACGCACACCAACACTGGCGACGGGTGTTTGCAGCTCATAAACATCATCGGCCAGCTTGCCGATTTCGCCGGTGACCTTGCGCAAACTGCCCTGCAGCAGTTTGAGAATACTGCGTCGGTCGGCATTTTGTATGGCATATTCTTCAATCACCATGATACTGAAACAACGCAAATCAAGTTTGGCATTATCGATCATCGCCAGGCGCAGAAAACCGTCTTCGCCGGTAATCAGCTTGTCGCCGACATACACGCCTTCACCGCTTTTCAGTTTACGCGACACCTTGTCGGGGCCAACGGCAACCACCTGGCCGACGGCTGCCACCACGTCACCGACGCGCTTGAGCGCTATCCTGGGTACCTCCCTGGCAGGCAATGTCAGGCGCACGCCTGCTTTCATACCGGATTCATTTCCATTGACGAATGACGAGGGATTGAGTCGCACGATGTCACGACGCAGCTGGGGCCAGCGAGCCTCCTGCCCGGGATAAAGCCGGCGCACGATATTGTGCAGGGTCTGGCCGGGTTGTACGTAGAGAAAACGAATGTCGGCCTTGATATCAGAGCCGTCGTTGGTGGAATCCGCGAAAGCCGGACTCACAAACATATAAAGACTCGCCGAGCACAGCAGCAGACGATAAAGCACACGCGCTATTCGACTCGTACAGGTTTGCATCATGACTGGAAATACCCGAGGATTGCAGCTTTTATTTTCATCACAAGTATAGACGCCCTGACCAGCAGCGCCCGGCATTTTGCCCAAAACCAGTGCGACTATAATTCAATAAATTTAATCAATACCCGAAGCCAACGAATGGATCATTATGGAACAACTACTTACGCTGGATAACCTGGTCAGTCTCGGCCTGCTGATAGTGCTGCAGGCCGTGCTCGGTTTTGACAAGCTGCCTATATCTCGCTCGAATCCACAAGCCAGGACTGGATAAGCATGCCCTTACCAGCTCACTCTTTCTATCGGGCCTGCCTTGCGCTGTGCTGCAGCATGCTGCCTGTATGCAGCAACAGTGCTGCCGGCGTGGATGACTGCAAGTTGATTGTTGATGACCTCGAGCGCCTGGGCTGTTATGACAAAATAATTCAGCGCGAAGCCACCAGTGTAGAGGCCTTGCTGCTACGCAACAAGTTATCAGAAGCCGCCCAGGAAAATCCGTTTGCACTTGCGCCCTACCGGCCAAATTACCTGATCCCGTTGTCATATAACGACAAGCCGAATAGAGATCCGTTCGAGCAGTTTATCGAACCTGGCGGCACCATGGACAAGCTGGAAGTCAAGTTCCAGTTCAGCTTTCAGTTAGATATTTCACGCGACATCTACCACTCGGGAATAGATCTGTATTTTGCCTACACCCAGCTCGCTTTCTGGCAGGCCTATAATTCAAGTGTTTCAAAACCATTCAGAGAAACCAATTACGAGCCTGAACTGGGCATCAAGATTATTCCGGATTATGAGCTGTTCGGTTTACGTAATTTTGAGGCGCGACTGGGAATTGTGCATCAATCGAACGGACGCAATGATCCGATATCGCGCAGCTGGAACCGGGTGGTGGGCACCCTGATGTTTGGCCGCGGCAATTATGTTGCGGTGCTGCGGCCGTGGCTTCGCATCCCTGAATCTGACGCGGATGACAACAATCCCGATATAGAAGATTACCTGGGGAATTTTGAGCTACACAACATCTACAAGAATGGCGAGTCAACCTACGCGGTGATGCTGAGGAACAACCTGCAAACCACCGACAACCGCGGCGCGATACATATTGATATGAGCATTGCGCTGGATAAACGATTCAAACTATATTTGCAATATTTTAACGGCTATGGCGAAAGCCTGATTGACTACAACCATATCAGCAATCGATTTGGCATTGGCATCATGCTCACTGACTGGCTGTGATTCGCCTCGACCATCTTTG
>JBATHJ010000218.1:0-10507 GCA_049666625.1 Gammaproteobacteria bacterium
GTCCAGCTTGGTGCTGACTTCATCGACATCATCCAGGTCAGACAGGTCAATATCGGAACCATCGTCTGTGTCTGTTGATACGCTCGCAGTATCGCTGACAGACTGCGCGACTTCTTCAACTTCATTGCTTAGATCAAGGTCAAAATCCATATCGGCCGCGGTATCTGCAGCTGGCGCTGCCGCTTCGTCACTTAGATCAAGGTCGAAATCCATATCCGCGGCTGTGTCTTTGTCGGCCTCATCGCTGGTTATATCTAGCTCAGAGGCTTCGATGTCTAGCGAGAATTCGTCTTCAGCCGGGGCAGCATCATCCAGTTTAACTGCTTCGGCATCACTCAGATCAAACTCGAGCTCTTCTTCGGCAGATGCGGGCGTATTTTCCAGATCCGGCAATGATGCATCACTCGAGCTGTCATCGTCCAGGCTGAAATCAAGATCGGCAACCTCATCCGTTGCAGCTTCAGCACCCAGATCAAAATCCATTTCCGGTGCAGCCGACGGCACCAGGTCGTCCAGCGCCAGGTCACCGACCATATCTGCGCCCTTGAACAGGGCATGATCAGGAATCAGGTCTGCACCCATCGCTGCAATCTTGGTCCAGCTGGCACCGCTACCGCCGGTACGCTTGTGCATTTCAGTAGCAAGCTCACCGAATGCACTGGCATTTTTGCTGGCAAAGTGCGTTTCCGCCAGTTTCATGCGGTAGGCATCGTTTTCGGGGTGTTCTTTAATTGCATTTTGCAGCAGCTCTTCAGCTTGCTGATAAATGCCGTAAGCAAGGTAAACATCTGCTTCGGCGATGATATCGTCACGTGCTTCTTCAGCAGGCGCTGCCTGGGTAACAATGGTGTCTTCAGCTGACGGTGACATAACCAGGGTGGCATCGGAATCAAATTTTTCAGCGGCCTCTTCAGCAGCGGCCATGGACGCTTCGACTTCTTCATCGGACACTTGCTGGCTCACAGCCTTGTCATCAATCATGTCAGCAACACTGGCGAGGTCGTCATCTTCATCCAGTACAGATGAAGTGGCGGCGGCGACAGGTGCAGCAGCCATAGCGGAAGCATGGCCTCGACGGCGTTTCACAATCATGTAAACCAGGCCCATGATCAGCAGCAGGCCACCACCGGCAGCTGCAAGCACGAGTGGGTTATTCAGCAGCTGAGCGACCAGGCCCTGTGGGCTCGGTTGCACGTAGTCAATGACAGGTGCTTCATCGACATAGGTTTCCTGCATCGGCGCTGCATCCATCATCTCCTGCGCGGCCTGCTGTTCATCAACAAATACATCTTGTGCCTGCTCGTCTGTCTGTGCCATCTCTGACTCAGCTTCGCCTTCAGCCAGTGCCGAGGTTTCTTCAGCTGGCATTTCTTCCAATGGCATATCTTCAGATGGCATGGCATCTTCGGCTGATGTCAGCAGTTCATCACTTTCGTCAGTCGCTAGCGGTGCATCCATCCCTTCAGCAACTTCGCCGCCTGCCGCAGCCTGCATTTCTGCCAGGCTTACGTCTTCAATACTGAGCAGGCGCTTCATCCGGTTGACCTGCGACTCCAGTATTTCAACTTCGCCCTGGAGTGATTCTTTTTCTACGCGTTCGGTTTCAAGACGCTCTTCAGCCAGTGCAAGTTGTGCGCGCAGTTCTTCGACGCTCATGCCATCGAGATTGCCTGCAGTGCCTGTGGCTGCTCCGCCTTTGCCTGCACTGACAATTGAAAGTCGCGCATCGGCCTTGGCATTAGCACTCGCAGTACCGCCGGCAGCGGATTCGGCCAATGAGGATGATGGTTTTGCACTGGACACTGCCTGCTGATACTCACGCCAGAGCGCATGCTGCTGACGTACCAGCGCAACCGCCTCGGCCTGTGACACCGAGGTAATTTCATTGCGATCAGGTACACGCAAAATATAGCCGCGCTTGAGGCCATTTACGTTGTCGTTAATGAACGACTCCGGATTAGTCCGGAGCATGGCGAGCATCATTTGTTCTACTGAGACCGATTGATCAGGCCGTAGCGCATCGGCCAGGCTCCAGGCCGTATCGCCCTTTTTTATTCTGTAGTCGGCGTTCCCCGCGGGCGTGTAAGACGCTCGCGGCGCTGGCGCTGCTGCCGGTGATGCCTGTGATTGCGGCGCCGGTGCCGGGGTCACTGCAGGGGTGGTGCTGTATGCGGGCCGTGATGATGTGTCAGTTGGTCGAACAGCTGATGCGGCCGCCGGGCGCGAATCAGAAACCGCGGGACGTGCCGCGCTTTCCTGGCCCATGAATACTGGCGGATCAAGCAGGATGGTGTATTCACGCAACAGGTGGCCTTTGGGCCAGTCGACTTCTACGAGGAAATTCAGAAACGGTTCGCGAATCGGTTTGCTGGTGGTCACCGTTATATAAGGAACACCGTTTTTAATTTTACTGCCGAACTTCAGGCTTTGCAGCATAAACGGACGATCAAGACCTGCACGACTGAATTCTTCGCGCGTGGCCAGTTTTACAATCATGGTTTCAGTGTCTTCAGGAACCGCTGATAACAACTCGATTTCTGCATCGAGTTCCTGGTTCAGCGCTGAATTGACTTCGATACCGCCCAGCCCGAGAGTGAAGCCGTCGAGAGGCAGCAAAGCTGACCCCATAACCAAGGCAATGAACAATTTACGCACTGGTATTCCCCTTTTAATCCTGTATTAACAAGGACTTGCAGCCCTGTGGTGACCCCGTTGAGGTGTTCTTATTGTTATCTTCACAATACACTTGAAGATTGTTTGTCTAAATATAGGTTATAAATACTCTTTTATCAAAATCTCTGCAATTTGCACGCTATTTAATGCTGCGCCCTTGCGCACATTATCCGACACCACCCACAGGTTCAGACCGCGCTCATGCGAGATATCTTCGCGTATACGGCTGACATACACCGGGTCATGGTTCGCGCCTTCGGTCACCGCCGTGGCATAACCGCCATCCTTGCGCTGATCAAGCACCACCACGCCGGGCGCATTCTTCAGCAGCTTGCGTGCCTGCTCGGCGGTAATCTTGTCACGGGTTTCTATATGCACGGCTTCTGAATGACCGTAGAACACCGGCACGCGCACCGCGGTGGGATTGACCATGATGCTGTCGTCTTCAAATATCTTGCGCGTTTCCCATACCATTTTCATTTCTTCCTTGGTGTAACCGTTATCCTGAAATACATCAATCTGCGGCAACACGTTAAACGCGATTTGCTTCGGATACACTTCTGCTTTAAACGGTTTTGCATTTAACAGGCTTGCAGTTTGCGATGCCAGTTCTTCTATTGCTTCCTTTCCGGTTCCGGATACCGCCTGGTAAGTCGCCACATTGATGCGTTCGATACCGACTGCATCGTGTATTGGTTTCAGGGCCACAAGCATCTGTATAGTTGAACAGTTTGGATTGGCAATAATGCCGCGGTTTTTATACTGCGCGATTGCATGCGGATTAACTTCCGGTACCACCAGTGGAATATCATCGTCGTACCTGAACTGCGAAGTATTATCGACAACCACGCAGCCTGCAGCCGCGGCTTTCGGTGCCATGTCTTTTGAAATTGAAGCGCCCGCAGAAAACAGCCCGATCTGCGCTTTCGACCAGTCGAACGCATCGGCATCTTCGACCGTCAGGAATTTTTTTCCGAACTCGACTTTTTTACCCGCTGAACGACTGCTCGCCAGTGCATACACTTTGCCGACCGGAAACTTGCGCTCGGCAAGAATAGACAACATGGTTTCACCCACGGCACCGGTGGCGCCAAGCACTGCTACATCGAATGTTTTGCTCATTTATTTAGATTCCATAAAAAATCAAAAACTTTATCCGCGAATAACACAAAGAACGCGAATGTAAAAATGATTAAAGATACTTCTTTGCGTTATTCGCGGACAAATTAACTAAAGCTCAGCCAGTACAGCATCGCCCATTTCTACGGTGCCAATCTGCCTGCAACCAGCAGCCATGATGTCGGCGGTGCGCAGGCCTTTATCCAGCACTTTGCCGACGGCAGCTTCGATAGCATTAGCTTGTGCGGCATGATCAAGACTGTAACGCAGCATCATGGCAACCGACAAGAGTGTCGCCAGCGGATTGGCCACGCCCTTTCCGGCTATATCAGGTGCCGAACCATGAATCGGTTCGTACATGCCTTTGCCGTTGGCATCCAGCGAGGCTGATGGCAGCATACCAATCGAGCCGGTCAACATGGCAGCAGCATCAGACAGAATATCACCAAACATATTTTTGGTGACCATTACGTCAAACTGTTTGGGCCACTTCACCAGCTGCATTGCAGCATTATCGACATACATGTGGCTGAGCTCGACCTCGGGGTAATCCGTGCCGACCTTCTCCACGCATTCGCGCCACAGTTCCGAAACTTCGAGCACATTGGCCTTATCGACCGAGCACAAACGTTTGTTGCGTTTCATGGCAATATCAAATGCGACGCGCGCGATGCGGTCGATTTCGTGCTCGCTATATACCAGCGTGTTGAAACCTTCACGCTCGCCGTTGTCTTTTACCCGAATGCCACGCGGCTCGCCAAAATAGATACCCCCGGTGAGTTCACGCACGATCATGATGTCCAGCCCGGACACGACTTCGGGTTTGAGCGAAGAGGCATCAGCCAGCTGTGGATATAAAATTGCCGGGCGCAGGTTTGCAAACAGTTCAAGTTCGGAACGCAGCCCGAGCAGGCCGCGCTCGGGGCGCAATTCACGCGGCAGCTTTTCATATTGCGGGCCACCCACTGCGCCGAGCAGAATCGCATCGCACTTGCGCACCAGCGCCAGGGTTTCATCGGGCAGCGGTTTGCCGGCCGCGTCATAGCCTGCACCGCCGACCGGGGCATGTTCCAGCGCGATATCGAGGCCCTGCGTTTTTAGATGATTCAGCAGCTTGACTGCTTCCGCGACAATTTCAATGCCGATGCCATCACCGGGCAGGATCGCAATCTTTTTTGTCATAATATTCAGCAGCCTGTCTGGCCACGACCAGTGAATGTCAGGGAAAATAAGGAGGCGGGATTATACGCTATTTATGTCAGCAAGTGACTGTAATCTATAGCGACGACCTGGTTTTTATGCTGAGGCCGGGTACGCTACATTGCAGCCACAGGTCGACCACTAATTGC
Organism: Gammaproteobacteria bacterium; assembly: GCA_049666625.1. Lineage (GTDB taxonomy): Bacteria > Pseudomonadota > Gammaproteobacteria > SZUA-229 > SZUA-229 > JASBSR01. The sequence continues at coordinate 5,142 of JBATHJ010000218.1, forward strand.
GGGGCAGATACATGAACACGCTGATGGCAAACGTCCGGCGCACGGACGAGAAATAACGCAGGATGCGCTAAAACACAAACTGGTAGCCCAGATTGATTGATACGTCTTCAACATTAACCTGGTAGCCATCGGCTTCGTAGACCGGTCCGGCATAATTGAATGTCAGCCCCCAATTTTGCCAGTGGCTTTCGATTATCAGGCTGGTCGCGAATGTCACTGAGGTCCCTTTCTGCTCAAGAGCCAGGCGCTCATTTGCTGCAGTACTGGTTAACAGTACATCGCCGTTGAAGCGCGCCACACCCAGCCCAAGCCCCAGGCCTGCACGTGTATAGGTGCCGTTTACCGCGTGATCACCCCACTGGTAAAACGCAGTCGGTACAACATAGTAAAACAGGCCGCTGGTTTCTGTACCCAGATCAACAAATGAATCGCTTCCAACCTGCTGCTGGTTTGCATTAAAAGAAGACACGTTAAACACGAACGTCATGCCGGTATTTTTTATTGAGAAGAAATACGGTCGCGTGCTGTAACTTATAAAGTAAGACTCTTCATTGCGTTGCACAATCTTGCCTTCGGCGTTATCAGATGTTCTTACCGCGCGTATACCGGCCTGGCGCGTACCTACACCCAGTTTAAGGGTGGCGCCATTTACAAAGTAGTCCCATGCCCAGTCACTAAAATCCATCTCGGCTGCCTTGACCGCAGGCGCGACCAGCAGCAAACAGGCAATGATGATTTTCTTGTTCATGCTTACAGTGTAGGCATGATCTGGCGGGAACTATTGTGTCACTTCCGGCTTTGTCTGCGAAAATCTGCCGCCTGTCGGATAGCAGGAAACAGGGCCTTCAAAACAGCCAGGGTGCCGACTGTTTTCGCTGGTCCTCGTAATGCTTTATGTCATCCGCGTGCTGCAGGGTTAAACCGATATCATCCAGTCCGTTCAACATGCAATGCTTGCGAAATTCATCAATTTCAAAGCCGTACGACATCTGCCCCGCTGTCAGGGTCTGTGATTCCAGGTCAATAGAAAACTGCATGCCCCTGTCCGCTGCTACTGCTGTAAACAGATCATCAATGTCGGCAGCTGACAGCGCCACTGGCAACAGGCCGTTTTTGTAACTGTTGTTAAAAAATATATCGGCAAAACTGGGGGCGATGACCGCACGGAAACCAAAATCGGTCAGCGCCCATACCGCGTGCTCGCGTGATGAACCGCAGCCGAAATTTTCGCGCGCGAGCAAAATGCTCGATGTGTCGTAGGGCGACTGGTTGAGAATAAAATCAGGATTGACGCGCCGGCTGGCATTATCGATATCCGGTGCACCGGGATCCAGATAACGCCAGTCATCGAATGCATTCGGGCCAAAACCAGTGCGTTTGATAGATTTTAAAAACTGTTTTGGAATTATCGCATCTGTATCGACATTGGGTCGATCAAGTGGCGCGACAATGCCCGTGTGTTTTGTAAATGCCTGCATTGAATTTACCTGTTTTGGTGTCCTGTTTGTTGTGGTTAGAAAACAGAAAAGCTTTTAAGGCGAAACCGCAGAGGCGCAGAGTACGCAGAGTACGCAGAGAAAAATTAAATATTAAGAACACAGATACATTGATTTTTTAACATAAAAATATTTGTTACTTCTCTGCGTACTCTGCGCCTCTGCGGTTTCGCTTCTAATTGTTTCGCTTCTAAATGTTTATCTTTATAGGTTTACGCTTTTGCCGTGATATCGACAAAATGCCCATGCACCGCCGCCGCGGCCGCCATCGCCGGGCTCACCAGGTGGGTACGGCCGCCCTGCCCCTGGCGTCCTTCAAAATTTCGATTTGAAGTCGATGCGCAGCGTTCGCCAGGTTCCAGCCGGTCCGCGTTCATCGCAAGGCACATCGAGCACCCCGGCTCACGCCATTCAAAACCCGCACTGATAAAAATTTTATCCAGGCCTTCCGCTTCGGCGTGTTTTTTTACCAGGCCGGAACCGGGCACAACCATGGCCAGTTTCACATTGCCGGCAACGTGCTTGCCTTCGGCAATTTTTGCCGCTTCACGTAAATCTTCGATACGCGAGTTGGTACACGAACCGATAAACACTTTATCGACATCGATTTTTGCAATTGGCGTTCCGGCCTCAAGCCCCATATAGGTCAGCGCCTTGCGCATGCCATCAGCCTTGACCGTGTCCTTGACTGCCGCCGGATCCGGTACCTGCGCATCGATTGACACCACCATCTCGGGCGATGTCCCCCAGGTCACCTGTGGCCTGATGCTGGCGGCATCAATGCGCACCACCTTGTCGAATGTTGCATCTGCATCACTCACCAGCGTTGTCCAGTACGCCACTGCCCTGTCCCAGGTGTCAGCTGCTGGCGAATACGGACGGCCTTTCACATAGTCAATCGTGGTTTGATCCACCGCCACCATGCCGGCGCGGGCACCGGCTTCGATCGCCATATTGCACACAGTCATGCGGCCTTCCATGCTGAGTGCACGAATCGCATCGCCGCCAAACTCGATGGCATAGCCGTTACCACCTGCAGTACCGATCTCACCAATAATCGCGAGCACGATATCTTTTGCGGTGATACCCGCATGAACCGCACCATCGACACTCACCAGCATGTTTTTGCTTTTGTTCTGCAGCAGGCACTGGGTGGCCAGCACATGCTCGACTTCCGAGGTGCCTATGCCGAATGCGAGTGCACCAAACGCGCCGTGGGTGGAGGTATGTGAATCACCGCAGACCACGGTCATGCCGGGAAGCGTTGCACCCTGCTCGGGGCCAATCACGTGCACGATGCCCTGGCGCACATCAGCCATGTCGAACTCGGTGAGGCCAAATTCGCGGCAGTTACTGTCGAGGGTTTCCACCTGGATTTTTGACACCGGGTCAGTGATGCCCAGGCGCCGGTCCGTGGTCGGTACATTATGGTCTGGCACGGCCACGATCGAGCCGGTGCGCCACGGCTTTCGACCCGCCAGGCGCAGGCCTTCGAAAGCCTGCGGCGAAGTTACTTCGTGCACCAGGTGACGGTCGATATACAGCAGGGCGGTACCGTCATTTTCGGTCCGAACCACGTGGTCGTCCCACAATTTGTCGTAAAGCGTTTTAGCGGTCATGCGTGTCTCCTCTGCAAGCAAGAATAGGCAATAAGGCATCATTACACAAATTCATTATTTTCATGTAATCTATTCCATATGGATATAGTATCAATACGCACTTTTCTGTCGCTGGCCACGACAGGCTCATTTTCGCGCAGCGCCGAGGCCCTGTTCGTTACCCAGCCGGCAGTCAGCAAACGCATCGCCACACTTGAAGCATCGCTCGGCGTCAACCTGTTCGATCGCATCGGTAAGCACGTACTGCTCACCGAAGCCGGTCGTGCGCTGATCCCCGGCTGCGAACGCATTCTGGCGGAAATGGATGAAACCCAGCGCATACTCGGTAACCTGCACGGCAAAATGCGCGGCACCCTGGGCATGGCCACCAGCCACCACGTCGGCCTGCATCGCCTGCCAGCAGTATTGCGCAAATATACCCGGCAATACCCTGATGTGATGCTGGATATACACTTTATGGATTCTGAGCAGGCGTTCCCGAAAATTCTCAGCGGTGAAATCGAGCTGGCGATCGTTACCCTGCCCAACACTCCACTGGCTAAGCTGAAACATATTCCCGTGTGGTCAGATCCCATGCACTGCGTCGTATCCAGGCACCATCCCCTGGCTAAAACTGAAAAAGTGTCACGCAAACAGTTGTTACAACACTCCGCCATTTTGCAAACACCCGGCACGCATACGCGCAACCTGGTCGACGCCGCCCTCGGCAACAGCCTGCCGCAAAAAATATTACTGGAGACTAATTACCTGGAAACCATCAAGGCCATGGTAGAAGCCGGGCTTGGCTGGAGCATGTTGCCGGATTCAATGATCGACAAAACCTTGAGCACAGTACGCATTAATAAACTAAAAATAGACCGTCACCTCGGCATCGTGGTGCACGAAAAACGCACACTGTCGAATGCTGCCAAAGGTATGCTGAGCTTACTGCAGGATGAATAATCGCCAGCGTGCAGACAAATTATTTTGAGAATTGCAGAAAGCGCCAGGTGATCACTGTCGCGAGCACAGTACAGGCAGATGCAAAACTGAAAAGATACGCTGCGCCATAGTCATCCCACACCATGCCACTGACCAGGCTGCCAACAGCAACCCCGGCACCGTAAGACACACTTGAATACAGCGCCTGTCCCCTGCCCTGGTGATTACCGGTAAAGAACTTGTGCACCAGCGAAATTCCGACTGAATGAAACACACCGAATGAAAATGCATGTCCAAGTTGCGCAATAAACAACAAGGCCAGGTTATCTACGTAAAAACCGATCAACAACCAGCGCAGCGAAGTCAGCAACAAGGTAATAATCAGCAGTTTTCGCACACCGTATCGCGGCAGTAGACGATACATCAATAAAAACATGGCAACTTCGGCAAGCACACCAATCGCCCACAACAGGCCGATTACCCGGGATGAGTAGCCATGTTCTTCCAGGTAGATGGTGTAAAACGTGTAGTACGGGCCATGACTGCACAGCATCAGGAAACACACCACGAAGAAAGCGAGCACCCGTGGTTGCCGAATCACACGCCATATCGGTGAATGATCGGCATGTGGCATATTGAGCTTTTCCGGCACGATAAAACTGCACACTGCAATCGCAGCAAACAACAGCAGTGTCATAAGCGGAATAAGCTCGACCGAATGCGACTGCAAGGCATCGCCCAGCACCACCGCGCTGACGATAAAACCCAGCGATCCCCACAAACGCACATTACTGTAGCGATGCACTGCATCGCCGAGATGGTTCAGGGTCATGGCTTCGAACTGGGGCAGTGTCGCATTCCAGAAAAAACTGAACAGCAGCATTGCCATTGCCAGCCACCACAACTCGGTGTTGACATAGACCAGGGCAAAACTCAGCAAGGCCAGCACGCTTGCGATCCGAATGATCAGCATCGAACGTCGCGTGACATCGGCAAGCCAGCCCCATATATAGGGCGCGACCAGCTTGGTTGCCGGCAGGATCGCCACCAGGCTGCCAATGGTCAGGCTGCTGTAACCCAGGGATTTAAGATACAGGCTCCAGTACGGTACCAGCACCCCGAGCGAGGCAAAATAAAAAAAGTAGAAACTGCTGAGTTTCCAGTACGGGATTGCCTTGACGCTCACAATCTAAACCCTGAGATAGTGCGATCTAAAGATAAATAATTTAAAAATTTTGCCACAGAGGTCACAGAGGTCACAGAGGTCACAGAGAACACAATAGTAATGTTGTGTGCGATTGCAGATTTTTCTCACTAACCAGGTCAAGGA
>JBATHJ010000219.1:0-9782 GCA_049666625.1 Gammaproteobacteria bacterium
TCGTAGGGCTTGTTAAACAGGATAATCATGACAGGTAAAAAAATATCTATGCAGACACCGGCCCCTCTGTGTTCTTTGTGGCAAATGTTTTTAAGTGGGCTGCAGATTCAACCAGCGTTCGCGTCTGCCGGCGCCGGCATTAAGCAGTTCAAACATTGTTTCCAGTGCGTGTGGATCGGTGCCGCTCCATTTCAGATCGGACCTCGGCCCCTTGAACTCGGCGTCGGTTACAATGGTGGTGAGCAGTTTGTTCAGCGGTAGCATCGACTGGTGTTCCTCGACCAGTTTCTGAATACGCGCCGAGCCGCGAAATTTCATTTTTGAAATATGTTCAATGTTTTCGAGTACATGTTCGATGCCGGGGTATTTTTTCAGCAGGTTCGAGGCCATCTTGTAGCCTATGCCCGGGATACCGGGGATATTGTCGACCGCGTCACCCGACAGCGCCAGCAGGTCAGCGATGAGTTCGGGCTGAACACCAAAGGTTTTTTCAACGTCGCGGTAATGCATGATTTTATCGCGCGCATAATCCCACCAGATATCGCCGGGTTTGATTAACTGCGCGAGGTCCTTGTCGGCGCTGAGAATAACAATGCTGAAACCTTCAGCGCGCAAGTTTGTCGCAAGCGTGCCGATAATGTCATCAGCCTCAAAGCGATTACTGGAAAAATCGGCGATCCCGGCAGCACGACAAAAATCACGGCAATGTTTGAACTGGCGTTTGAGTTCGACCGGTGCTGGCGGACGATTGGCTTTATACTCGGGATAGAGTTCGCGGCGGTAAGAATGGGTCTGTTTGGCGTCAAACGCGCAGGCAATGTATTCTGGCTTTTCGAGTTCGATCAACTGGTGGAGAAATTCGGTGAAACCGTACACTGCGTTGGCCGGTTCGCCATTGGCATCCGTCATTTCATCAGAATAGCCGTGCCAGCCGCGAAAGATATAAATACTGGTATCGACCAGGTAGGCACGCTTGGTGCTGGAAGTATTGAGTGGGCCCATGGCAGGCATTGTACCCCTGAAATGCGGGCGGCGACAGAATTCGATGACTGGATGCATCTGGCTAGCAGGGTGGGCGCTCATATTTGAGACTTCATTTGCCTCTGCTAAAAATGTATGATCACGCATCGTGGATACGACAAACCGGGAAAGCTGAATCAAAATGTCTGCAACAACTAATAAAACCGTCATCGAGCTCTCGAAAAAAGGCAGCCGGCTGTTCCGCAAGGGCGACTATGAAGCTGCGCGTGCCACCTATATAGAGGCCCGCGAAATCGATGCTGAAAACCTCTACGTGCTTTCCGGGCTGGGCGATGTCTATCGCAAATTATGCGATTTCGTCAAATCGGCCGAATGTTACGACGCGGTGCTCAAGCTGGATCCTAAAAACGTGTTTGCCCTGCGCGGCGCAGGCGATGCGCGGCGTGGCCAGCAGCATCCTGACAAGGCGGTTCCGTTCTGGTTGCGCTACCTGGAAATTAATCCCCGCGACAGCCATGTCATGGTGCGCGTTGCCGATGCCTTCTACAAAATGAACCGTACCGATGATGCGATTGATTTTTACCAGCAGGCACTGGAAGTACGACCGCATGATGCGTTTGCACTGATGGGGATGGGCAATGTTTATTATGCGCAACACGATGATGTGAATGCACTGCGCTGCTTTGAAGAACTGATGAAGCACAACGATACCCATAACGTGGTGGTGATGACCATGCTGGGTAACATCTACCGTCGGCGCAAAGAATACGACCGTGCCATGGACCAGTACAAGCATGCGCTGGAGCTTGATCCGCAAAACAATTTTGCACTGTTCGGTATGGGTGACTGTTATCGCGGCAAGCTTGATCTCAACCAGGCGGTGTTCTGGTGGGACAAGATCCTCGAACGCGAGCCTGAAAACCAGGCACTATGGACACGCGTGGGTGACGCGCTGGTCAATCTTGACAGGCACGATGATGCCATCATGCATTACGAGTCCAGCCTGAAAAGCGGCCACGATTTATACGCGCTGCTGGGACTGGCGCGGGTCAGGGTCAAAACCGCAGACCTGGCCCAGGCGATGAAGCATTGCGAACAGGCGCTGGCGCATGACAGGGAACATCCGCGTGTGCTGGAAGAAATGGCAAAGCTGCACGAACTGGCAGGTGATAGCGCTGCAGCTGCCAGCTGTCGTGCACGCATCAAAGCAGATTAGGCCGCGTAATTCCTCGCCCCTCAAGTATCGTGCCGAGTCCGACACAACAGCGTATTTCTGACGTCGAAAGCACAGCTCGGCAGCACCCTGCTGTGACGGCATTCATCTCACCCTCCAGACCATGTCTTTACTGACACTGGCGAGTATTGTTCTGGCGCTCACCGGCGCCTTTCTCTGTTACAGCGGAATCAGGTGCTTGCTGCAGCGCCGACCACTGGCGGCGCTGAACCGGGAACTGATCGGCCTGTTGCTACTGCTGCTGGCAGGCGTCAGCTTTTTACTGGCGTCGAATCTTTACCTCTACGACCGGCTGGTGTTCGAAGCCCCGGTCGCTGAAATTGAATTCACTCGGCTGGATGATCAGCATTTCCTGGCAGAGCTCGATTATGATGCGGGGATGACGCCACAACGCTATGACATGCACGGTGATGAATGGCGGCTCGAAGCGCAGATGTTGCTCTGGCACGGCTATGCCAGCCTGCTCGGGCTGGATGCGCAGTATCGCCTGCATCGCCTGAGTGGTCGCTACACACAAACCACTGATGAACTGGAGCTGCAGCGCAGTGTTCATGCGCTGGGTGAAGAGCCGAAGCTGGATTTATGGCAGGTCGCCAGTCGCCACCATGACATCATGGGGGTGTTTGTTGATGCTGCTTACGGCAGCGCGGTATTTTTGCCCATGTCTGACGCGGCGCGTTACCAGATCAGTATCAGCCGCAGCGGGCTGGTGGCGCGACCGATGAATGAATCAGCCCGGCAGGCTGTCAGCCACTGGATTGGCCTCTGAGCGAGTGGCCATTTCCGCTGTGAAGGCGGCGCGGCGTTGCGCCAGCATCAGGTAAAACACCAGTGCACCGCCCCCTGCCAGCAGGTGTTTTAATGAATGCCCGCTGAAACCAGTGAATTCAAAAATAGTGTGGTCATGATGTTCGGCCACCTTGGCGGCCAGGTAGAGGCCAAACATGCCCCAGAAATACGCGCTGTGGGTGTATCTCGAATTGAACAACAGCAAGATAAGCGGTGTCAGCAATACCGGTAGAAACTGCACCAGGATGTAGGCGCGCATATCGCCCTGCTGCCGGATCTCTGTGTAGTGCCAGTAGAGTACGGATAACACACCTGCGAGCAGCAACGGCCATAGCAGCATGCGGGCGGTGCGCACACTGATGTGTTCAGCCAGCACAATAATAAAAAACGACATGAAAGCCAGCGTCATTGGCAGGCGATCCCAGGTCAGTGTGCTGGTGTCGGGCGCAAGATGGTAGTACACAGAGCCAAACCCGGTGAGCAGGATGCCGAGAAAAAATCCCGGGTAAGCGAGCCCGATTTCACTGACCCCGGGTATTCGCCTGCGTGTTTGCCAGCACAGCTTCAGGCCGAGCAGGCCGCTCAGCACAAAGGCCAGGTTGGATATAACGTTCCAGAAATTCGTCACACCCAGCAGCGTGCGTTCGTCGGCAAACAGGTGGTAGGCGGGGTCCTGCGCGATCGGCTCCAGCAGCAGGGCCGTGGCAACGCAGATCAGGCATATAGCGATCAGCCAGTAATGATTTATCGAGTCACGCATGGTGTTATTTCCCTGTGTCTCTGCCGCATAAAAGCATCCAGTCCCTGAATTTGAAGGTATATGAAATATATTGCCAGAATTATTTGCAGCGAAACATATGACTAAAGTGTAATTCTGCGTGTGTTTGACACAGGTCAGCTATATAATGGCCGCCTAATACGCCGTTTACCCCCACTTTGAGATCCCATTTTGAGCGCAAAACTTCGCAATATCGCCATTATTGCCCACGTTGACCATGGCAAAACCACGCTGGTTGATGAACTTTTAAAACAGTCCGGTACCGTTGATACCCGGGTTGACATGGATTCCTGCGTGATGGACTCCAATGACCAGGAAAAAGAGCGTGGTATCACCATTCTGGCGAAAAATACCGCGATCAAGTGGAATGACTACCGTATCAATATCGTCGATACCCCCGGGCATGCCGACTTTGGTGGCGAGGTAGAGCGGGTACTTTCGATGGTCGATTCAGTGCTGCTGCTGGTCGATGCCCAGGAAGGCCCGATGCCGCAGACCCGTTTTGTCACCCAGAAAGCGTTTGCCATGGGGTTCAGGCCCATCGTGGTGATTAACAAGGTGGATAAACCCGCAGCCCGCCCGCACTGGGCACTGGACCAGACCTTTGACCTGTTCGACAAGCTGGGTGCAACCGATGAGCAGCTGGATTTCCCGGTGATCTATGCCTCGGGGATCGGCGGCTATGCCGGTCTTGAAGAAAGTGTGCGCAGCGGTGATATGACGCCATTGCTCGAAGCCATTATTGAGTTTGTGCCTGCCCCCGATGTGGACGAGGATGCGCCTTTCCAGATGCAGGTGAGCTCGCTGGACTATAACTCTTACGTCGGCGTGATTGGTATCGGCCGTGTCAAGCACGGCAAGGTCAAACGTAACCAGGTGTTGAGCCTGGTCGACCGCAAGGGCAAGGTGCGCAATGGCGTGCGTATGCAACAGATCCTCGGTTTCCACGGTCTCGAGCGCGTCGAAGTGCCAGAAGCCAGGGCCGGTGACATTATCTGTTTCAGCGGTATCGATGGCCTGAATATTTCCGACACATTGTGTGACCCGGAACACGTGGTCGCGATGCCGCCATTGTCGGTCGACGAGCCCACCCTGAGCATGATGTTCCAGGTCAACAATGGTCCGCTGGCGGGTAAAGAAGGCAAGTATGTGACCTCGCGAAATATTTCAGACCGACTCGAGCAGGAGCTGATACACAATGTTGCGCTGCGTGTTCAGCCGGGTGAAACCGGGGATAAATTCCGCGTTTCGGGCCGTGGTGAATTACACCTGTCGGTGTTGATTGAAAATATGCGCCGTGAAGGCTTTGAATTATGCGTGGGTCGCCCCGAAGTGGTCATCAGGGAAATTGACGGCAAACAGTGCGAACCCTACGAGCAACTCACCGTCGATGTGCCGGAAGATTCACAGGGCACGGTGATGGAAAGGCTGGGCAAGCGTAAGGCCGAACTCAAAAATATGACACCCGACGGCCACGGTCGCGTGCGCCTCGATTACATCATTCCCACCCGCGGCCTGATTGGTTTTCGTACCGAGTTTTTAACCGCCACCCAGGGCAATGGCCTGTTATACAACGTGTTTGACAGTTACGGCCCCAAGCTCAACATGGAAATCGGCCAGCGTAGCAAGGGCGTGCTGATTTCGAATGGCGCGGGCAAGGCATTGTCGTATTCTATTTATAATTTGCAGGAACGTGGCAGCATGTTCCTGTCACACGGCGATACCGTGTACGAAGGCATGCTGGTGGGCATTCACGCTCGCGATAACGATCTTGTGGTAAATCCATTAAAAGGCAAACAGCTGACTAATGTGCGCGCCTCGGGTACTGATGAAGCACTCACCCTGACCACGCCGATCAAAATGACGCTGGAGCAGGCGCTGGAATTTATCGATGATGACGAGCTGGTCGAAGTTACGCCGCTGTCGATTCGCATGCGCAAAAAGCTGCTCACCGAAAATGAGCGCAAACGCGCTTCCCGCGCAGCCTCATAGGCCGGACCGGAACGAAAAAATAGCTGGTCGACTTTTTTCCAGATATGGTTGTATAATCGGGGCGCAATAAAGGAAATGGCAATATTTATGTTTGCCGCAAAGAAGTCCCGCCGTAGCGTATCTTCCTGCAACGCATAAGTAATACCGTCTCTCTATGCAATACGCCCTGACCGGCAATGATTAATTATTAATACAGGTTTTAAAAGATATGGCTACTACTACTGGCACAGTTAAATTCTTCAACGAGTCAAAAGGCTTCGGTTTCATTTCTCAGGATAATGGCCCGGACGTTTTTGTTCATTTCAGCGCTATCCAGTCTGACGGTTTCAAAACCCTGAAGGAAGGACAGAAAGTTGAGTTTACTGTTACCCAGGGCCAGAAAGGTCCGCAGGCAGAAAATGTAGTTGCTGTTTAATACCAGCTACTTTTTCTAAAACTCTAAGAAACGCCGTTTACCGCATTGCGGTAACGGCGTTTTTTGCTTTCAGCCGGCTATTTCTTCGGTCAGCTGATGCTAGCTCGTCTGTTTCAGTAAGCCGATATCTTTTTTCACCAGGGCTGCTGAATTATGGAACAGCGTGGTTTCTTCATCGTTCATCTCCAGGCTGATGACTTTTTCCATACCGTTGATACCGAGCACCGCTGGCACGCCGATGGCGATCCCGCTAAGGCCGTATTCACCTTCGAGCACCGCGACCGTGGGCAGGATGCGTTTGCGATTATGTACTATGGCATCCACCATTTCAGCGACCGACGCCGCGGGTGCACCGTAGGCGCTGCTGTTCTGGCGCAATGCAAGAATTTCAGCGCCACCGTTGCGCGTACGCTCAACGATTTCGTCAAGTTTTGCCTGTGACAGAAAGTGTGAAATCGGGATCCCCGAAATCGTGGTGTAGCGCATGATGGGCACCATGGTGTCACCGTGGCCGCCGAGCACCATGGTATTGATATCCTGGGTGGAATAGCCGGTTTCCATGGCGATGAAACTGGCCATGCGGCTCGAGTCGAGTACCCCGGCCTGGCCGAATATGCGATTTCGTGGCCAGCCGGTTTGAATAAAGGCATGGTAGGTCAGTACGTCCACCGGGTTGGAGACAAATAACAGCATGCTGTCGGGCGCATATTTATGCACACCTTCGAGCACGCTATCAATAATCGCGACATTGCTCTCCAGCAGGTCCGAGCGTGACATGCCAGGCTTGCGCGGCAGGCCGGCGGTAATGACCACCATGTTGGAATCTTTGATTAGCGAGTAATCGCTACCGCCATAGAGGCGGGTGTCGAACTGACACAGGGGCGCGACTTCCTGGATATCCAGTGCGGCACCTTCAGCGGCGCCTTCGCGCACATCAATCAGTGCAATTTCTCGACACAGGTCGTTGCCGGCAATGAATTGTGCGGCGGATTCGCCGACGCGACCTGCGCCAACAATGCTGATTTTGTTCATGCTGCCTCCTTCCAGTTACTGGTCTTAACTATAGGCCTGAATACGGCCAGCAGGGGTGTTTCACGCCATCAAAACGTAAAAACTCGTCGCTGTATAAATACATGGGGAATACCCGCAACCGCAAGCCGTGCAGGTGGAAACGCTGCTTAAGTCTTGAGTAGCGAATATAAGGCGGTGGCCTGCGTGCAGGTCAGGTGTAAGCCGCGGTCTGATTCAGCTGCTGCCGGTGAGCCGTAGTGTAAACCGCGCGGTACACTGGGGCTAAGACGCGATGTCGAAAAACCTCAGGCGATGTCCCTGGCCTGTTCGCCAGCGGGAAATTTGCGCGCCAGTCCGGTGGCGATAGCGGCCCGGGAGACAGCGGCAGGAATGGTTTCGATCAGGCGCGGGTCGACCGGTTTGGGGATGATGTATTCGCGGCCAAAGCGCAGTGTATCCAGCCCGTAGGCCTGCAGCACCTGTTTTGGAACCGGTTCACGCGCGAGTTTTGCCAGTGCGTGCACCGCGGCAATCTGCATGGCCTGGTTAATGCCGCTGGCGTGGACATCGAGGGCGCCGCGGAAAATGTAGGGGAAGCCAAGTACATTATTCACCTGGTTGGGGTAATCGCTGCGACCGGTGCCCATGATGAGATCATCGCGTGTCAGGTGTGCGAGTTCGGGCAGAATTTCCGGATCAGGATTGGACAGTGCAAACACCACCGGTCGCGGCGCCATGCTGGCGAGCATGTCAGAACTCAGCAGATCAGGGCCGGACACACCGATGAAAACATCCGCGCCGCGCATCGCATCTGCCAGCGTGCGTCTGTCAGTATCGAGGGCAAATTCCTGCTTGTATTCATTCAGGTCATCGCGGCCGGCGTGGATCACGCCCTTGCGATCAACCATGTAGAGATTTTGCGCGCGTGCACCGAGTGCTTTTAATAAACGCATCGAGGCGATGCCGGCAGCGCCAGCACCTAGACAGACGATCCTGATGTCATCAATATTTTTGTGCTGTAACTCGATCGCGTTGATCAGGGCCGCCGCAATAATAATGGCGGTGCCGTGCTGGTCATCGTGAAATACAGGAATATCGAGTTGTTCACACAGCGCGCGCTCGATTTCAAAACAGGCCGGGGCAGCAATGTCTTCGAGGTTGATGCCACCGAAGGTCGGTGCAATACGGCGCACGGTGTCGATAAACGCCTGCGGTGATTCAGCACTGACTTCGATATCAAACACATCGATATCGGCAAATGCCTTGAATAATACCGCCTTGCCTTCCATCACCGGTTTGCTCGCCAGCGGGCCGATATTGCCCAGCCCCAGTACCGCACTGCCGTCACTGATGACCGCGACCAGGTTGCCCTTGCTGGTGTAGCTGTAAGCGGTAGCGGCATCCCGCGCGATGGCACGGCAGGGTTCGGCCACGCCCGGGGTATAGGCCAGCGACAGGTCGAGCTGGCTGGCGCAGGGTTTGGTGATCGCGGTGGCGATTTTTCCGGGTTTTGGGCTGGCGTGATAATCCAGGGCTTTCTGTTTGAATGAGAAGCTCATGCTGAGTGTATTTTTATGCGTGAAAAAAACCAGCATTCTAGTCAATGCATACTTACCCGGCTGTCACCCACATGGGGTAGTGCTGACAGGCGGTCACAAAATACGAAGATTATCCGGGTGACGTAGTTGCATATAAAACCGGGTGGTCGGCTTAGATTTCCTGGGGTGCAGCCAGCCGCGAACTTCGACGCTTTTGCCGGGCAGTGATTCGAGCATGCTCGGCGCAAAGTTGTCCAGGTCTGCAGGCTTGATCTGTAGGGAGAGACCCGCTTCGAGCGTCAGCCAGAGACCTTTGCTCGAACTTCGACTCTGCAACACGCGTGCACGTAGAATACGAAAACCGTCACTGTCTGCCTGCAGGTCGCGTACCTCGCGCGTGTGGTATTTTTCGTGCGTCCAGAGCTTGTCGGCCTGTTGCTGCGCGTGCGCCTCGGCCGACTGGTAGCAGGCATGCTGTGCAGCATTGGGCGGTGTGGTAAAGGCGACAGCGAGACCTGCTTCGAGCAGGGCACGTTGCACGCTGTCGCCGTTTTCAAAATAAAGATGCGCCAGCGTGCGCCCGTATTTGTCGTGCTTTTCGCGGTCGAATACTATCCCGACGCGATGTGCATGCTGTTTGACACGCGTGCGCAGGAAATCACGGGCTTCGATGGCGAACGGCTGCCGGGATTTTTTACCGCGTGCCAGCTCGGGGGTGTCGATGCCGATCAGGCGCAGCTTGCGGCCATCATCGAGGTGCACGGTATCGCCATCGTGGACATACCGGATGTGCGCAATCTCATCGAATTTGGGGGTGGCGCAGTGCGTACTCGAAGCATGACTGGCACCGGCTGTGGCGAGCAATAGCGCGATGATCAGCGTCATGATCGGCATCATCAATACAGGCCATACAGACAAAAAAGGCGCCTGAAGGCGCCTTTTTGCGTGGTTTTCTGAAACAGCGTCAAGCTTATTTCTTGGAACCGAAGCGTTTGTTGAATTTCTCGATCTGACCGGCGCTGTCCAGAATCTTCTGTTTGCCGG
>JBATHJ010000220.1:0-4425 GCA_049666625.1 Gammaproteobacteria bacterium
CTCCCTGTCATGGGATTACATACAACACTGGTAATAAAGGGCTCAATATGAAAGTTGCATACATTTTTTCTACCCAGGGACATTCGGTTTCCTACAAGCTCGGCAAAATGATATTGCCGCAACTCGAAGATAACAAACACGGCGTCGATGTCGTCGGCATGTTCTTTTTTGAAGACAATGCGTACGTACTGCAAAAAGGCAATCCGATTGGTGAGCGCCTGGCAAAAGTTGCCAAAGACAGCGGTATGTTGCTAATGGCCTGTGATCAGTGCGCCTGGGAGCGCGAGATCGACGGCATGCTGGTAGACGGTGCCTGTATCGGCTGTTTCCCTAATTTGTACAGCGCCCTGTCAGGCAATATGCCGGACCAGGTAATCACGCTCTGATCTTTAGCTCATCTGACTGCACAGGCTGTCGTTTGATACTATTTGTGGTTAGTATGGATTAACGATGGGTGTGCAGGCGGTGGGTGTATGAAAATCATGTACATTGGTTCCAGCGGCGCGCTGTCGATATTGCCGCTGCGTTATTTGCTGGAAGCCGAACATACATTATGTGCCGTGGGTGTTGATGCACACCAGGATTCATTCCTGCGTGACACCCGCCTGTCGATTATCGCGGCACAAAATGAAAACGTAGAAATGCTGGCGCGTATGGCCGGTGTGCCATTGATTAATTTGCGCACGCCGCTGGCCGATTGCGTGCGTGCGATTCGCAAAGTGTCACCGGACATACTCCTGGTATCGTGTTTTGGCCGCAGGCTGCCGCAGGAAATACTCGATATCCCGGTGCTCGGCTGTTTTAATTTTCACCCTTCGATGTTGCCTGCCTACCGCGGGCCGGTGCCGGGATTCTGGCAGTTTCGTGACGGCGTGGAAAACTTTGGCGTCAGCCTGCATCGTATGACTGTTGCGCTCGATGCCGGTGCCATTGTCGCGCAACGCAGCGTCGCCATGCCCGATGGCGTCAGCAACCAGCAGGCGAGTGAACTGATAGCCCAGGCCTATGTTGACCTGCTGCCGGATTTTTTGTCCGCACTTGCTTCCGGCAACTTGCATGAAACTGTGCAGGATGAATCTGCAGCAAGTTATAGGGGCTACCCGCAGGCCGAAGACTTCCGCGTCGACACGCACTGGCCGGCACGCCGAATGTATAATTTTATGCGTGCCACGCAACACTGGGGATTTGTCTACCCGTGCGCTATCGACGGGGTTGATTACCCGTTGCAGATTGCACACGATTTTAGCGAAGCTGAATGCCCTGATAAAAACCTCGAAATAGACGCTGATGTGATCCGCGTTGCCTGCCAGCCCGGGGTGCTGACCGCCGGGCTGGCGCTGGTCTGAGGCGAGCCAGGTCGAGTTCAGGATCGATTTCAGAATCGAGACCGGCGCTGCGATACACCTGTCGGCGGCAGGGGATGTCATGCGCGAAACGCGATATAATGCCCGCTTATACGCCACCACTGGATATTCTCTTGAATAAACCGCAAACCTACCAGCTGATCGAAACCCGGTTACAGGAAAAGCTCGACAACGGCACCACGCGGTGCAACCTGTGCCTGTGGCGCTGCAAGATCGGCCATGGCCAGCGCGGTTTTTGCCAGGCGCACGTTAATCGCAATGGCACGCTTTATAACCTGTCGTATGGCATCCTGAGTTCGATCGATGTCGATACCATCGAAAGCAAGCCGGTGAAGCACTACCGCCCCGGCACCAAAGTCATGTCGGTCGGTAGTTATGGCTGCAGTTTTCGTTGCGGCGGTTGCCATAACCTGGAAATATCCTGGGGTGTGGATGCGCTCGATACGCTCGCCAGGGGTGAATCCACCGAGGCCTGGGTAACGCCACAAAAACTGGTGGATACTGCGCTCAAACTGGGTGTCGATGGCATCGCGTTCACTTATTCGGAACCTGCAGTCTGGCTGGAATATGTCATCGATGTGTGCGAGCTGGCGCACGCAGCCGGTTTGTACACGGTGTATGTTTCCAACAGCTTTATCACCGACGAAGCACTGGAGCTGGTCGCGCCACACCTCGACGTGATGTGTTCGGATATCAAGAGCATGCGTGACAGTTTCTACCAGGAAATTTGCCGCCCGGCCAAAGTCGAACAGGTGCTGGGCTCGATCAAAAAAGCCCATGAACTTGGTATTCATGTCGAAACCCGAACCAATGTCATCCCCGGCAAGAATGACGACCCGGCCGAACATTACGAAATTGCCTGCTGGGTGCGCGACAACCTGGGCGCCGACAGCCCCTGGCATATCACCAAGTTCTTCCCGGCCTACAAGCTGAGCAATGTGCCGCCGACCCCGGATGCAGCGCTGTTTGCCGCCGAGGCCGAGGCACACAGGGCCGGGCTGACAAATGTTTACGTGTATAATGACAAGGGTTGTGACTGCGCCACCGAGAACCGCAGCATTGATTATTATCTGCAGATGGACAGTGAAGAAATCCACAAGGTTAAAAAATGCGCCGCTACCTGTTGTGGTGACGAAGGCGTGTTATTAAAAAAATACGAACAAAGTTAGAGGGCAAGTTGTTATGTCAAGAATGGTTCAATGTGTTGTGCTCAAAACACAGGCTGAAGGCCTGGAGCGTCCACCACACCCGGGAGATCTCGGAATACGCATTTATGAAAACGTTTCAAAAGAAGGCTGGAAACAATGGCTTGAACGTCTCACCACGATCATTAATGAAAATGGCCTGAATACAGCAGATGCGAAAAACATCGAACTAATTGAAAAGCACATGCTGGGGTTCTTTTTCGGCGAAGGCGATTATGGACAGGCCCCCGCGGGCTTTAAAGCCGGCGGTGGTAAAAAATAAACTGGCTGGTTTTCGTTTGTAAAATAATGCCGCGTTTGCGGCATTATTTATTTGCGGGTAAAGAAATCCGCAAGTACTTCGTAATATAAAGGCTCACCCGATATCGAATTGTGATCAGTGCTCTCGATCTGTGTCTGCGTTAACAGGTTGGGGTCGAAATACGATGCGAGCATTTGTGTCGACTCGGCGGGGATGATCTGATCATGCTGTGCAGAAATAATCAGCGTACGCGCGGTGATGTGTTGTGCATGCTTCCACGACTCGTAGCGGTCGGTCATGATCAGGCTGACCGGGAACAGCGGGTAGTGTACTTTCGCTACATTGACAATACTGTCATACGGTGTGACCAGGACTATGTTTTCAACTGGCCGGTTTGCAGCGACGTAGCTTGCAATACCGCTGCCCAGGCTCTTGCCAATCAGGCTGATGTTTTTGTGCTTATCTTTAATATTGTCGAACACTGCAAGCGCATCTGCATAAAGTGCTTTCTCCGATGGCGTGCCTTCGCTTTTACCATAGCCGCGATAGTTAACAAAATAGATTGTGTGTGCAGAAAACAGCAGTTTGAAACTGTCGATATAGTAATCAATGCGTTCGGCATTGCCGCCGTAATAAATAATGGCTGATTCACGGCCAGGATTGACTACCCAGCCACGCAGGGTAACGCCATCATGCTGCAGTTCATAATTATGTTCTGCTTCGTACTGGCTGACATTACGCGGAAAGTACAATAGCTGGCGCTGCATAAAATACAGCGCAATGACGAAAACCAGGTAAATAAGTACCGTGGTGGCTGCAATCCATTTCAGTGTGGGCATTGCTATCTCCATACCGGTGCAACAATAAAATTCAAATGTGCGTGCGCGGATTTTAGCGCGTTAATAACCTCGGCTGGCGTTGCGCCGCGGGCAAATATATAACCGGGGTACTGGTTGCCTTCCGGCAGGGGTATGAGTTCATGGCCGTCGCTGATGATAATGTCGACACTGTCAACGCCCGGCGTACGCCGTGCCGCTTCGAGGCCTTCCACCCGGCGCAGCAGGCCCGCCTGTTTGACGGGGATCATCATCACGCCGCGGCTTTCTGTGGCCTTGCTGGTTTTACAGGGTTTGCCGGTGGCGAGTGAAATCGCCAGCGCTTCGAGGTTGAAATCTATGCCGTTATCCAGCGTGCGTCCGCAGTCGCCGCCGATGGTGCGCGAGGCCACTTCCAGTATCCAGGCATCGTTTGCGTCGAGGCGCAATTCAGCGTGCACCGGCCCGGTCCGCAGGCCGTAGGCATTACACGCCTGTTGTACACGCCGGGTAATTTTTAGCTGCTGCTCTGCACTGAGTTGCGATGGCGTGACATATATGGTTTCTTCAAAGTACGGGCCGGTCAGCGGGTCGGGTTTGTCGAACAGCGCCAGGCTTGTGAGTTTGCCTTCGTGCAGATAGCCTTCAAAGGCCACTTCGATACCGTCGATGTAGTGCTCAACAAGGACACGACTACGTTCGAACTCGTCATCCGATTCTGCAATGATCGGGCGAATACGTTCGCAGGCTGCGATGAATTGCGCTTCATTGTTGGCGCGTATCACGCCGCGACTGGCAGA
>JBATHJ010000221.1:0-1670 GCA_049666625.1 Gammaproteobacteria bacterium
GTCGGGTTAATTATGCAATTATTAGTCAGGTATTTACGGGCATATGATTTGAAATCTGCATCAGGGGTTGACCAGTTTGTCGCTAATTCTGCTTTTGTCAGTGAAAGAATAGCTCGCATATATGATCGATCATCCGTAGTCATTTACCCGCCTGTATCGGTGGATAATTTCCACATCTCCGCAAATGTCAGCGATTATTATTTATATGTAGGCGAACTGACTCATTACAAACAACCCCAGCTGGTTGTTGACGCTTTTAATCACTCTGGAAAAAAGCTGGTTATCGTGGGCGATGGTGAGTTGATGCCACAACTTGTTCGTACGGCGCATCGTAATATAGAAATCACAGGCAAACAGTCTGATGACGACTTGAGGCGGTATTATTCTGAGTGTAAGGCGCTGATTTTTCCTGGTGTTGAAGAGATTGGTATTGTTCCCGTTGAGGCTATGGCGTCAGGTCGACCGGTAATTGCATTCCGTGAGGGGGGTGCTGTGGAGACTATCATCGAAGACAGGACGGGGTGTTTTTTCGATGAGCAGAGCGCGCCGGCATTAAACGCGGTTATCGATGAATTTGAAGCTGGTATTGAACTATATTCACCAGAAGCTATTGCCAGGCACGCAGGCCAATTTAGCAAAGATCAATTCCAGCGAAAAATGCAGCTGCTTGTTGATGACATAATGCAATCTTGAAATCGTAGAGCACTATCTGGGTGCATGCAGCGCACCCAGCACATATATCGTTGATAATATGGATAAAAACATAATCTGCTGTTATATTATCGGGCGCTGGCAAAATATAGCGCTGATAGAATCAAATGCTATGTATACTTTGCGGCTTGAACGTATGTAATCAGGCCGGGATCCAGGAATGTATCAGATGGGGTTTTTAAAAGGGCACGCTAACTTACTCAATCTAGTTTTGCGGTTAATCGATTTGTCGACCGTTGGCCTGTCTGGCATCGTTGCTTATTTCTTTTCAAATGCCTACACCACATTCACGGCTGCAGGTGAGCAGGGCGTTCCTCACAGCTACGTCACAGTCATTTTGCTTGCTATCGTCTTTGTCACACTCGTGTTCCCGCTATTCTCTGTTTATCGAGTCTGGCGAGGTGCGTCTACGCTCACGGAAATTAAACATTTAACCATGGCGTGGGCTATGGTTGCGCTCACCCTGGCATTTCTGGCCTTCATAACTAGAACTGGCGCAGACTATTCAAGGTCGTGGATGGGCATCTGGTTTGCCAGTGGCTGGATAGCGCTGGTCGGCTCGCGCGTTATCTTGCGCCTGGTGCTGCGCTGGTTGCGCAGCAGTGGATTCAATCACCGTCATATCGTTATTGTGGGCACTGGCGAGCAGGCGGTGGTGGTGGCAGACAGGCTGCGCAAGTCCACCTGGTTCGGGCTCGAGATCTCAGCAATGTTCCGTTCGGGTGATCATCAGTTGCCAGAATGGCTTAGCGGAAAAACAATAATCACGGAGCTTGCTGATCTTCGTAGTTATCTGGATCAAAACGATGTCGACCAGGTCTGGATCTCATTGCCCCACAGCGAAGAAGAAACCATCCGCCGGGTGATCGGCGCGCTGGATGGCTCGGCGGTTGAAATTCGCTATGTACCGGATATTTTCGAATACCAGTTGATGCACCACGCACTGTCAGAAATGGCCG
>JBATHJ010000222.1:0-6263 GCA_049666625.1 Gammaproteobacteria bacterium
TTGATTGTATTGTTTTTGTAAGCCCTTACACCGGCTGGAGTTTTCGGCGCACCCGCAGGGTGATTCGAAAGCGGATTATAGAAGTTTAACGAGGTCTAGTCGAATCTTTAGAAGCAATGAAAAGTGAAAAGTGAAAAATGAAAAATGTAAAAACCAGAGCAATCAACCTGAAGGTTTTGCATTTTTCATTTTTCATTTTTCATTTTTCATTTTTCATTCGGCTTTTCTATATAATGCGCGTCTTTCGAATACAACTCAGGAGCAGAACTATGTCTGCGGGTCAATCTAACATCAAAAAAGCCGTCCTCGCCTATTCGGGTGGTCTCGACACCTCGGTTATTCTGAAATGGCTGGAAGATGTCTACGGCTGCGAAGTGGTGACCTTTACTGCCGATATTGGCCAGGGCGAGGAAGTCGAGCCGGCGCGCGCCAAGGCACAGGCGATGGGCGTGAAAGAAATCTATATCGAGGATTTGCGCGAAGAATTTGTTCGCGACTATGTTTTCCCCATGTTTCGCGCCAACACGATTTATGAAGGCGAGTACCTGCTTGGTACCTCGATCGCGCGTCCGCTGATCGCCAAACGCCTGGTCGAAATTGCCAATGCCACCGGTGCTGATGCGATTTCGCACGGTGCCACCGGCAAGGGCAATGACCAGGTGCGTTTTGAGCTGGGCGCCTATGCGCTCAAGCCCGGCGTGCACATTATTGCGCCGTGGCGCGAATGGGACCTGCTGTCGCGTGAAAAACTTATGGCGTATGCGGCCGAGCATAATATTGCGGTGGATTTCAACAAGGGTAAAAAATCACCCTATTCGATGGATGCAAATTTACTGCATATTTCTTACGAAGGCGGTGTGCTCGAAGATCCCTGGGCCGAGCCGGAAGAAGACATGTGGCGCTGGACAGTGTCGCCCGAGCAGGCACCGGACACGGCCACCTATATCGAACTCAGCTATGAAAAAGGTGACATCGTTGCAATTGATGGCGTCGCCAGAACCCCGGCAGAAGTGCTGACCGACCTCAACCGAGTGGCGGGTGCCAACGGCATCGGTCGACTCGATATTGTTGAGAACCGTTATGTTGGCATGAAATCACGCGGCTGTTACGAAACCCCCGGCGGCACCGTCATGCTGCGTGCGCATCGCGCCATCGAATCGCTCACCCTGGACCGCGAAGTTGCGCACCTGAAAGACGAGCTGATGCCGCGTTATGCACAGCTGATATACAACGGCTACTGGTGGAGCCCTGAGCGGGAAATGATGCAGCTGATGATTGATGAATCACAACGCAATGTGAACGGCGTGGTACGGGTGAAACTGTACAAGGGCAACGTTGAAGTTGTCGGCCGTAAATCAGACACTGATTCGCTGTTCGATGAAAGCATTGCCACGTTTGAAGATGATGCGGGTGCTTATGACCAGAAAGATGCCGAGGGTTTCATCAAGCTGAATGCGCTGCGCTTGCGTATTGCTGCTAATCGCAGGAAAACATAAAGGCTAAGGCGAAACCACAGAGGCACAGAGTACGCAGAGAAAAATATTTTAGCAGGTAGGGCGGGCATTGCCCGCCACAAACGCCGCGATGAAATACCAGATGAATTCGCGTATAAAACGACAGACATCACTTGCTGTTAGTTATGGGCTGCGTAGTGAACATAGATGGCGGGCAATGCCCGCCCTACCTGTTGTTCTTAACCTTTATACGCTTTACTCGGTGTTCTCTGTGACCTCTGTGACCTCAGTGACCTCTGTGGCAAAAGTTTTTATCCTGACACAGGAAGAACCAACGGTGGTATCGGGCAATCCAGGCTGTCGGCAATCGCGCGCAGGAATAAAATAAATCAGCACCTGTCTCGCCGCGGACGCGCGGAGGCAGATGCTTAGCTCTTGAATTTGACCAGTCGTGTGACCTGTATATCAGAAATAAACACCACCCCAGAGTGCTTGCCGAAGAACGGCGCGAAGCCTTCCAGAATCGGTTCGACCAGTTCTTCAGGGACGGCAGCGATAATCATATTCAGCACATCATCTTCGTTGAACATTAGATGGCCTTCGTGGAAACCGTGACTGCCTTTACCTGAGAGCTGGTTGATAATGGTGTAGCCCTTGACGCCGGCGCGATCGAGCAGGTCGGTGGCAAATTCCTGGTGTTCACCCTCGAGAATGATCTCGAGTTTTTTGAGTGGACTGAAATTAAAATTATTCATGATACGGTCGACTCCTTGGAGAGGGCGGGGTTTGTGCTTTGGTTGAGTGTCTGGTTCAGCCATTGGCCATTCTGAAAAGTATGAACAATCCCGGTTTCGGGATCAAACACCATGAGTCGAAGCCAGCTGTTAGTCACCAGGTTTTTCACAGCAGAGACGCTATTAATCGCGCGCTCTGCATGTTCCAGCGGGGCTTCAATCAGGGTCATGAGTCGCATTGGCTGATGATAGGGCAGGCCATCCTTGAATATCGTTTGCGAAGGCAGGCCGGTGCGCAAATCGCTGAGGTTGCCTGTCATCACGCCAAAGCGACCGGCGACATTGTGATATACCTTGCTGCCACTGCCGAAGCGTTCGTTATCGACGGTGGAAAAATAATGTTCCATGTTGATCCATTGACCCACCACCAGCGGGCCGGTGAGGATGGTCTCCAGCAAACGCTGTTTGGGATCGAGCCGGTAATCATAGGAATGCAGAAATGCGCGCCCGTCGAGGGTAAAATCGCGTGTCAGCTGGCGCTGGCCGATAATAAAATAAGCGTTGCCAGAAAGCCCCCATTCGGGACGTACCTGCGACCAGTCCATGGCATTGCGTTGCGCGATGCGATAAGCGCTGGTGGCGTCCATCCGGCTGTCGCTGTATTCCAGTGTCGGAACGCGCTCCTGAGCGCATAGCTGCGATGCCGCACTGAGACCGCTGCGTAAACGATCGAGATAGACCAGCAGTGGTGGTGGTAACAGTTCGAGATTCGACAGACGAATTTCGTCGGTGGTGGTGTTGTGCAGAGCCGCGATAAAACAGGTGTCGTCCGGTACATTGACCCCCTGTCTTTGCAGGCGGCGGCGCACTTCGGGTTTGTTGGCCATTTGTGCCAGCACCCGCGCGCTGACCAGGCCATGGTTGCCGCCGCAGGCGCCGCAGTCGAGCGCTGATTCAAAAGGATTGTTTTCAGATGTGCTGCCGTGACCGACGAGCAGAACAAAGCGCGAGAAATCTTTGGTCAGGCCAATGGCGCGTAATGCCTGACCGACAAACATCGCCTGTTCATCGCGACTAAAGCCAATGCGACCCAGGCGTTCCAGTTGCAGCTGTGCAAACGGTCGATTGATGCGGTATTCGTGACGCAGGCGGCGGATAAAATCGCGTTCCTGTTTTTCATCCAGGTCGAGTTTTTCGGCGAGCTGGGTGCGGCCGGATGCATGACCCAGTGCAAATTCGCGCAGTTCACGAACCATATTGTCGGTGATGCTGCCGGTTTCTAGCTGAAAGTCCTGTTCAATCGCGGTTTCGATCATGGCGCGTTGCACCGCGCGAATGATGGAATCGGCCTGTTCGCGATCGAGCTTGTCGAGCAGCATGCGTGTTGCCGGCTTGGTCGGGCTTAGGTGCTTGCGCAAGCGCGTATAGGTTTGCGGCGCCATGGTTTTGCCGATCATGTCGAAACCAAATAACAGGCCGATGGCTTCAACCGTGACAAAGGGCGTCAGCACCGACTCTTTGAGTTCGTGCATAACCTTGCCGAGCGCTGATAAAGCCGCGTCTGAATAATTATGAGCAGTGGCGATTTCGGTGACCAGGTTTTTGGGCGTGAGCAGGACCGGACAGAGATGGATTTCGTTGCCATTGCCGAGCTCCATAAAACTCACCGGCACGCCAAAGAAGCCGGCGATGCCAAAGGTCTGATAGTCACCGACTGATTCGAGATGACGGCGGATACGTTCAGAGCGAGTATCGATGCAGAACAGTGCCTGTGCAAACGGGCGTTTTTCTCTGGGTTTTGCTGCTCTCGGATTGATCTGGCGGATCAGTTTAGCCATGGCATGGTGTTCCATGGCATTGAGCCAGAGCATGTCCTCGCCGCGCTCAAATTCGGCGAATGTATTGATCAGCGTATCGAGTTCGCTGACGCTTAAATTTTGTAATGCGTTTTCAGCACCCACGGCAGTGGCGAGCGCCTGCAGTCGTCTCGCCTGACGCTGGCTTTCATCGGCGCGTTTGCGCGCAACATAATCGGCAAAGGTCTGCTGGATCTGCTTGTGTTTGCCGACGGCTAATACGCGTTCGACCCGATGCGCCATCGCGGGCAGGATCGAACCACTGTTCAGTTCGTGACGCAGATAAAGTTCCTGTGTCTGTGTCTTGATGGCGCTGGAAATCGCACTGGTGGTGTGTTCGATACGATCCTGTCGGCGTTCGTTAAGAATCGCCAGGCCAAGACACAGGCGTACTGCCATAAAGTCGACAAGGTCGGCCGGGTAACGTTGCCCCCAGTAGTAATGTTTGGCGCTGGCGCGCCAGCGAATGAAGCCGGCCCAGCCGTGTAGTTGCGAGAGTTCACGGGTGAAGTAATCGATCCACTGTTCTGTCGGAACTTCCAGCTGTTCCAGGACATAGGCAATGATGCCTTCAGGCGTGTTATCGACTTCTAGAATCTGATTGATGTGTAAGCCGCGTAAAAAGAAGCGGACATTGCGGCGTGCAATGTCGCGCCAGGCAGTGAAAAAACCTTCTTCGCGTTCCGGCATTTCCCACACCGACTGTCCTTCGTCGAAAAAATCGAGGCAGCTTTTAATCACCAGCTCATTGATTTCCTCACCGATTTCGGAACCATAGATCGCGTCTACGGATTCATAAATGGGGCGATCTTCTAACAAGGTGTGGTGCAGACGTGCGGCGATTGTGTCGAGTTCATTCTCGCTGCTGGTGTTGCTTTCGCCGTGAAGTGCACTGTGGATCGTGCTGGCATCGGCCAGCTGCGTAGACAGGCAGACTTTTTGCGTTTGCCGAATTAACAGCTCCTGTAGCCAGGCGGGTAAATCGATGCTCGCCGGCGCTGTGTGCTGGTTTGCAAAAGTGTCGATGGCTGCCTTGAGTGTGTCGAGATCGATTTTGTTATCGGCCAGATAACGCTGATGCTGTTCGCGCGGTAATGCGGCGCGGGCATGAAATAGTTTGGCGCCCTGCTTGACCGCATCTTCGAAACGCAGATGTTCGAGACCATGCAATGGGTTGTGGTGAATGAAAGTCCGCATTGGCCAGAAGAAAGGCAAGGGCTCTGCAGCGAGATGAATCATGCTGCGAATCTTGAGGCGGGTGCCGAGTGCAAGGCTCATAGCAGGGCTCCATTGACGATCACGCCGACCACTGCAATCGCTATTAGCAATAACAGCAGACTCCAGGCGAACACACATGGGATGTCTTTGATGCTGTTATCGTAGCTGTGATCACCGAAAATAAAACCATGCAGCAGGCGTATTCCTGCCCAGCTCCACAATAGCCAGATCAGCAGCAGGCTGACTATGGTAGCCGGTGTGGCAATCATCAGTATCGAGAGCATGGTAAAGAAACCAGGAAACACAGGCGTGGCAATGGCTGCCAGCACGCTCATCACCATGACCATGGCGAGTCGAGGCAGACCATGAGCCAGACCACCATAAATATCTGCATAGGCTGCACCAAAACGACGGCGTAATAGTTCAGCCACGATCACTAATGCAATCAGCGGTGTGCTGAAACCCATGGCATCCAGCCACAGGGTATCAAAATGGTAGCCTTCGCTTAACGGGATCCAGAGCAGCGCCCATACCGACGTCGCCATGAAGCTGATCCAGAGATTCATCTCGCGTAGCGCAAGCATGCGCAGTGCGTACAATGCAGAACTGAGCAGGGCCCATATTAACAACCCGGGCGCGACCTGGAGTTCAAGTTTGTTCGCCAGTACCAGTCCGGCCAGTGGCCAGATGACCAGCAGGGTAATGCGCAGTAAGGGTTGCTGGAGCTTGCTGAATACCAGATTAAAACCCATGCTCAGCGGGAACAGGGGCAAAAAGATGGCGACGATTACTATAGCCAGCCAGTCCATCACAGCCACCTTAGCCAGAGATTAAGCCGCGCGGCGAAGCCGAGCAGGCTGCGCGTCAGCCACGCATAAAAGTCGATGACATAAAATTCGCGTGACACCATGGCATAAAAATTCATCCACAGGTGGCCGTGGCGCTGGTGTGATTGCTGGCGGCGCTCGGTGTAATAGGTGAGCAACCAGCCAAGCACAATC
>JBATHJ010000223.1:0-8535 GCA_049666625.1 Gammaproteobacteria bacterium
GGCGTTGCACCATGGTGTGCCCGGTCGGCAATGATATTACTTACATGATTCGTAAAATGCGTGAAGGCATGGCGGCCTCGGGCAATGCGCCAGAAGGCCTGATCGGTGCTTCAACCCGCGCAATTGAAATTGGCAGCCCGATGGGCGTCAAGTTTCCCGCACTGAAAGCGCAGGCAAAACATGTACAAAATGATACCGGGATCGAAATTCCATTTGATGTAGAAGGCGCCGAATACCTGGTGATGATGTCCTCAATGGAAATCATGAATTACCCGGAATACCTCGA
Source organism: Gammaproteobacteria bacterium (assembly GCA_049666625.1). GTDB lineage: Bacteria > Pseudomonadota > Gammaproteobacteria > SZUA-229 > SZUA-229 > JASBSR01. The sequence continues at coordinate 287 of JBATHJ010000223.1, forward strand.
AGCTATCGCAAAAATATTCAAACAGGCGGGCAAGAGCTGGACGATTTCATCCGAAGCGTTTGAAGCGACTAATTCAGGCATCCAGATTGGTGTCTCTGACATTGCCCGCGAACTGGTCAGTCGCATTGTGAACGCGGCGGAAAAACTCAAGGTCAAAACCGTGATCAGCCCCGAGTGTGGCCATGCCTACACCGCGATACGCTGGGACGGTGCCAACCTGATGGGCAAGCCGTTTAATTTTAAAGTCAGGCATATTCTCGAAGTGCTGGATGAGTTCAGGCAGCAGGGCCTGATCAAGACCGAAGGCATGGAAGATGCGCGCCTGACATTTCATGATCCCTGCCAGCTGGTACGCCGTGGCGGTGTAATCGAACAACCGCGCAACCTGCTCAATATGGTCGCGAGTAATTTTGTTGAGATGAATGACAGTAAAATCATGAACTGGTGTTGCGGCGCAGGCGGCGGTGTGAGTGCAAACGAAGATGCTGATGAAATTCGTCTCAAAGCATTTGACCGCAAAAAATCCCAGCTTGATGAATTGCATGTTGAAAGGGTGGTGACGGCGTGTGCGAACTGCCGTATTCAGCTGGAAGACGGGCTCGAGCACAATAACATGGATCTTCCTGTTGTAGGTTTAACAGAAATGATCGCCGAGCACCTGGTGGTAGATAAATAACAGGCGCACACAGCGCAAGTGCAGTAGCGACAATGGGCGCGAGGACTGACAGGTATGAGCACAATAAGTAATGACGAACAATTCAAGGTGGCACTCGATTCACAGAGTGTTGCTGCACAACGTGAGCTGGCCGCGAGCTTTATCAAAAATGTGCTGTCGCTCAGCACAGATAAACGCATTCCTAACGTTGTAAAAGTGGCCGAAGATCAGCAGGCATCAGATGATGAACTGCTGGCCGCTGCAAAATCCGCCAGGGCTGCAGTGATGGACTGCTACACACGTTGTGGAGCCGATGCAGACTGGGCCGCGCAGGCGGGTTATTTTGTTGCGCGTGCAGCGGCAGCGGCTGTGGCGCCAGCAGGAAAATCTAAAGGCGGACTCGCATGGCAGGCTGCAATGAGCTGCCGCATGGCGCGTACCGCGCAGTTAATCGAATCCGGGGACAGTGCTGACAGCGAGGAAAGTGAACAGCAATACCGCATTCTTTCCGAATACATAAATAAATAAAGGGGCAGCATCATGAGCGAACGAGTCGTTGTTGACCCGATTACCCGCATCGAAGGCCACTTGCGTATCGAAGCGCAAATGGAGGGTAATCGGATTAAGAATGCATATTCCGCCGGTACCATGGTACGCGGAATAGAAATAATTCTGCGTGACCGCGATCCGCGTGATGCCTGGGCATTTGCACAACGCATTTGCGGTGTATGTACACTGGTGCACGGCATGGCATCGATTCGTGCTGTCGAGAACGCGCTGGATTATAAAATCCCGCCGAATGCACAGCTGATCCGAAACTTGATGAATGCTGCACAGTACGTGCACGACCATGTGATGCATTTTTATCATCTGCACGCGCTTGACTGGGTTGATGTGGTGTCCGCACTCAGCGCTGACCCAAAGGCGACATCCGACCTGGCGCAGTCAATCAGTAATTATTCAAAATCTTCTCCCGGCTATTTCGCCGACATGAAGAAGAAACTTAAAACATTCGTAGAACAGGGGCAGCTGGGCATTTTCGCCAAGGCGTACTGGGGGCATCCCGCGTACAAGTTGCCGCCCGAAGCCAACCTGATGGCGGTTTCGCATTACCTCGAAGCGCTCAGCTGGCAGCGTGATGTGGCAAAGCTGCACACGATCTTTGGCGGCAAGAACCCGCACCCGAATTTCGTGGTCGGTGGCGTGCCATGCCCGATTGACCTGAATTCTGATTCGGCGATTAATTCCAAGCGTCTTTCGCAGGTGCAGGATGTCATCACCCGGATGCGTGATTTTGTTGACCAGGTATACGTGCCTGACACCCTGGCAATTGCAGGTTTTTACAAAGACTGGGGTTCGCGCGGCGAAGGCCTGGGTAATTTCCTGACGTTTGGCGATTTCCCAGAGCACGGCATGGACGACCCTTCGACATTCCTGATCCCGGCCGGCGCAATTCTGAATCGAGATCTGAGTACTATCCACGATGTCGATATGAATGCAGCTGATGAAATCCAGGAATATGTTTCACATTCATGGTACGACTATGAAAACGGCAAGAACAAGGGCCTGCATCCCTATGATGGTGAAACCAGCCTGAACTACACCGGGCCGAAACCGCCGTACGAACATCTTGATGTAGATAATTCTTATTCATGGTTGAAATCACCGCGCTGGAAAGGTCATGCCATGGAAGTCGGGCCGCTGGCACGCGTATTAATGCTGTATGCAACAGGCCATGAGCAAACCAAGGAACTGGTTGGCATGACATTAAGCAAGCTAGATATACCGGTGGAAGCGCTGTTCTCAACGCTGGGCAGAACGGCTGCGCGTACGCTCGAAACCAAGATTATTGGTGACAAAATGCAGGACTGGTTTGACAATCTTGTCGCCAACATCAAGGCCGGTGACACAAAAACATTCAACGAAAAACTCTGGGAGCCATCAAGCTGGCCAAAACAGGCGAGAGGTGTCGGCTTTATGGAAGCACCGCGCGGTGGTCTTGCGCACTGGATAGTGATTGAAGATCAGAAAATAAAAAATTACCAGGCAGTCGTACCGAGTACCTGGAATGCCGGCCCGCGTGATGACAAGGGACAGCCGGGTGCATACGAAGCCGCGCTTGAAGACAACCACGAATTGCACGATCCGAAGCAGCCGATTGAAATACTGCGCACGATCCACAGTTTCGATCCATGCATTGCCTGCGCGGTACATGTCACTGATCCGGACGGTGAAGAACTAATCAAGGTAAAGGTGAAGTAGAATGAAGCTATCGAAAACAGCCAGTCGTTTATTTGTGTTATCTGCAGTTGTTATGTGCCCATCATTAGCAGCGGCACACGGTGACCATCAGCATATTGGTGGCGCTCTCGCTTTAATCGAGCACCTTGCCGCGCACGTTGATTACCTGGTAGTAGCCCTGGTCGCAGTGGTCGGCATTATTGTCTGGATGAAAACGACTGATTCCTGATTCAGGATGCGTTATCGAGCCACCACTGTGGCAGCGATGTAATCGAATCGAGTAATGCGTCGGGTGTAATGCCGGCGTGCAGGTCGGCCTCGCTAAATTTTCCCGTTTTTACCAGGATCGTATTCAGGCCCGCAAGTTGCGCGGCATTGATGTCGCTGTGTATGTCATCTCCAATCATGTAGACAGGGCCTTCGTCGCCAAGCAGCGTGGTTGCGGCACGAAAAAATTCACGCGCAGGTTTACCTGTGACGACGGCTTTTCTTCCGGTGGCGTATTCCAGTGCTGTGACAAACGGCCCGGTATCGAGCTGCAAACCTTCGGCAGTACGCCAGTATCGCGTCATTCCGAGTGCCAGTAAGATTGCGTCGGGATTGTTCATTAACATGCGGAACGCGCAATTCAGCGTGGCAAAATCCCACTGGCTGGCGAGATCGCCAAGCACAACAGCATCGAGCTTGTCGTTCTCACCGGTATAGATTTCAAATTTCGAAAACTCGTCCTGTGTAGCCTGGGGAACAAACAGCGACAGCCGATGGCAGTCCGCCAGTTCAAGTAGTTGCGTCGCAGCAACAGGTGGCGTCAGGTATTGTTCTACACTGGTATGAATGCCAAAACCGGCCAGTTTGGCGACCAGTGCGCTGCGCGGTTTTGATGTGGTATTGGTAACAAAAAGATGCGGAATACGACGCGATTCTATCCATGCGATAGTATCAGCAGCGCCCGCAATCATGCGATCGCCTTCATAGAGTACACCGTCAAGATCGAACAGTATGGCTGACATTACTCATCCCCCGCCTGCAGTTTATTGTAACGCCGGACGCTGACTTCTGGCAAACCATGAGATAGTATTTTGAGCTAAGCTGAATTTGTGTATGCAAATAATCACTGTTATTAGTAAAGGTGATGAGAGCAAGGGGAGGCGTTATTGATCTCAATGTAATTATTCAGGCAAGCGGCGGGCTCGGGCTGTTTTTGCTCGGCATGATTGTGATGACTGAGGGGCTGCGCCGTCTTGCGGGCGATGCCATGCGCACTGCATTGATGCGCTTTACCAAAAGCCCGATGAGTGGTGCGGTGACCGGCGCTTTGACAACCGCAGCGCTGCAGTCGTCGAGCGCGATGACAATTGCAGCTGTTGGCTTTGTCAGTGCCGGTTTAATCGGTTTTCCCGAGGCCCTGGGGGTGATATTCGGGGCCAACATTGGTACTACGATAACAGGCTGGCTGGTTGCTACGCTGGGTTTAAAGCTCAAACTGGGCACTATCGTCATGCCTTTAATACTAGCGGGTGTATTGATGCACCTGTTCGGCAGTAAAAAAATTGCTAACACTGGTTATGCCCTGGCCGGATTTGGTTTGATTTTTGTCGGCATCAGTGTGCTGCAAAACGGCATGGCTGAACTGCAGGGTATTATGACACCCGATTTTCTGCCCGGCGATGACTGGGACGGTAGATTAAAACTTGTCGGTATCGGCATACTGGTGACAGTCATTACGCAGTCATCAAGTGCAGGCGTGGCTGCCGCTTTGACCGCAGTTTACGCAGGCACTATAAACTTTAACCAGGCTGCAGCGCTGGTCATTGGTATGGACATCGGCACCACGGCAACTGCATTAATCGCCACCCTGGGCGGGACGGTGGGTGCACGCAGGACCGGCGTGTCTCATGTGATATACAACCTGTTCACCGGTGCCGCAGCATTATTATTAATCACACCCTATACACTGCTGGTCGAGCTTGTTGCGCCGGGGCAGTTGCTTGCAAATGCAGAAATAGTACTGGTTGCGTTTCACACGCTGTTTAATCTTATCGGTGTCATCATAGTGTTGCCTTTTACCCGCCAGTTCGCTGCAATGATCGAGTACCTGATAAAAGACAACAGGCCGAGTTATTCAAAACCATTGCCCGTTGCCCTGCTGAATGAACCGGTGCTTGCCTTAAATGCAGTGCAGGATGCGTTAATGTCTGAACTGGAAGTGCTGCTCTGGCACACACGCGCAATACTCGACAACCAGGAGAATGCCGGCAGGGCGCATCTGGGCAAATTGCAGCATGCGCTCGATGAAACCCACGCGTATCTAGACCGGGTGCGGGTGACCGCTGAACAGCAAAATGAATGGAAGCGTACGGTAGCATTTTTTCATGTGCTGGATCATATGCAGCGACTGCATGAACGTTGCGAAGAAGAAGAATATCGCGCCATTACTGCACGTACCTCGCCCGGGCTCGCAGAGTTGAGCATGCTGTTATCAAAGTCTATAGACTCGATTATCAGTGACTTGCATGCACAGAATTTCAGGGGCGCGGTAACGACTGCCACGGAAACCGCTGCCAGGGTTCATCAGGAGATTATTCCATTGCGAGAGCAGGTGATGAACCAGATTGCAGGCATCGATCTGGATGTAAGCCGGGGCACTGGCTTGCTGGAAGCGATACGCTGGCTTGATCGTGCCAGCAATCATGTCAACGAGATTTGCATGAATCTCGAAAACGGGGTGATGTTGGGCGGCCAGTAATGTATGACATATAAAGACAATTTACAAAGAAATTGTAACATTCACATTTCTTCCTGCTGTGATACGATTGCCGCATTCAAAAACAAGTGAGTACGAGTTGTGGCCGAGAAAGAAAAAGACAAAGAATTCAGTAGCGAAGTTTTCAGCCTTGAAGCGACGCTCGGTCTGCCGGTAATAGAATCTGCAGGCGGACTGGTGTGCAATGATGACAACTGTATCCTGATGATATTCAAACGCGGTAAATGGGACTTGCCCAAGGGACGTGTTGAAGGCGATGAGTACCAGGTTGCAGCGATGCGCGAAGTGGAGGAAGAAAGTGGCTTAAATATTGATAAATTAGTCCTCAGGGGAAAACTGGTGCCCACCTGGCACACGACAAGTCACGGCACGCAGAAATATCTCAAGAAAACCCACTGGTACTTAATGCATTACAACGGCCACAATGATGACGTAAAGCCGCAGGTCGAAGAAGGTATTATCGAGTGTCGCTGGGTGCATTTATGCGACCTGGGCCAGTACCGCGAAAAAATCCATCCGCGTATCAACTACCTCGTCGAGTTCTGGCACAAGAACCTGGCCTATGTACCGCGCAAGTAGACCTGGCCGTCTCATGCAGGCGATTTTATCTTTTTTTCTTTGGTGTGCACCGGCAGCTCGTTACTGAGTTCTTCGAGGGTCTTTGCCGGGTTTGCAGTGTCCGAGCTGGTTTTACTCAATTCCTGCAGGGTGGCATATTGCATCGCATTCAATCCCTTGAAAGGTACGCCGTTAATTTCGATAGTGTAGATTTTGCGCACATCTTCGCCGGTCAATGGCACAAAGTCGGTATTACCAAGGCTGCGGATAATATGCAGCATGCAGGTCAGGCGGGCTGCAAATGCATTGTTGGCATTGACCACTACCCAGGGTGATTTTGCCGACGAGGTGCGCGCAAACATCTGCTCCTTGTAACGCGTAAAGCGCTCCCACTTGGCGCGCGCATGTATATCGTTTTCGGAAAATTTCCAGAATTTCAACGGGTTTGTCAGGCGTTCGTGAAAACGCAACAACTGGGTTTCGGAATTGACCGACATGTAGAACTTGATCATGATCACGCCCTTGTCGATATGCTTGTGCTCCCATTTCAGAACATTGCGCATAAAATATTTGTATTGCGATTCCTTGCAGTAGCCCATCGTGGGCTCGATCAGCGCGCGGTTGTACCAGGAACGATCGAAAAATGTTATTTCGCCGGGTCTCGGAAAATGGTTCTCATAGCGTTTGAACCAGTATTTAGATTCGCTTTTTGTGGGAATACCGAGTTCTACTGCATGATAGAACTTGGGCATCAGGCGTTCGATAAGGCGCTTGATAGTTGCACCTTTACCTGCAGCATCGCGGCCATCGAGCGATATCACCACGCGTTTGTTTTCATCGACAACATGTTGCTGTGCTTTCAGAAGCTCGAGCTGAAGCCTGCGTTTTTCGAGATTATAATCTTCGAGCGTGATACCTGAGTAAGGCGTCTCGATATGCGCGATTTTTTTCTGACGTCTGGCCATAGCGATGGCGTATTGCCTGTGGGGTTAAAGGTAAAATAAAAATATAACGAGTATGTTATGGCATGCAAAACCATCTGCTCATGGTAGCAGACTGGCTACGGGAATGGTTAGTGTATAAATGGCTATGTCTTTGTAATGGCTGAAAAACTCGATTCAGGTCTTTAAATAATTTTGTGTGTCCTGCGAACTCTGTGGCACGTTCATCTGAGACTGAAAACATAGTCACACTATCAAAGTGGCCACACCCATAGCAACATCGGTACACTCACCGCGACAACAAGAATGTCAGTGGGTAATCCCATGCGCCAGTAATCGCCGAAGCGAAAACCGCCGGGGCCGAGAATCAGGGTGTTGTTCTGGTGCCCAATGGGCGTTAGAAAGGCGCATGATGCGCCGACTGCTATCGCCATCAAGAAAGCATCCGCGCTTACGCCAAGCTGGTTAGATGTACTAATAGCAATCGGGCACATCACAGCTGCAGTCGCGGCATTGTTCATGAAGTCAGTCAGTATCATGGTAGACACCAGCAGTACGACCAGGCCTGCAATGGCATGTCCCTGTGCAACATTATCGAGCAGGAAACGCGCAATCGTATCAGCCGCCCCGGTAGATGCCATGGCGCCTGCCACGGGCAGCATGGCGCCCAGCAATACAATCACCGGCCAGTCGATTGCGGTGTATATCGAACGCATGGGTATAACCCCAAAGGCGACAAAGGCGCCCACCCCGGCGGCGAATGAAATTGCGACGGGAACTATGCCCAGCGCGGTGGCCAGTACCGCAATCCCCATGATGATTGAAGCCGTCAGCGCGTGACCTTTTTTGGGTACCCTGATTTCACGTGCGGCCAGCGGCAGGCAGCCAAATTCAGTCGCAAACTGGGCGACTGCTTCAGTTGAGCCCTGCATAAGTATAACGTCACCCGCGATTAGCCGGGTGGTTCGAAGACGTTTGATAGAACGGCGTCCCTGGCGAGATATTGCGAGCAGGTTAATACCAAACACGGTGCGCAATTCGATATCCGTGGCCGAGCGACCGACCAGGGCAGCGGTCGGCATCACTACCA